>DASRLH010000430.1:0-4323 GCA_035648595.1 Tepidisphaeraceae bacterium | reverse complement strand
ATCGAACGCCTTCGTACCTTGTTCGCCCTGGCTTCCATGCCAATACTCCTTTGAATCAATGGAACGATAATGCCACCAATATGTTATACTCGCTGGCGGACGCAAAAAAATGTGACGAAAGATGAGGCGTCTCGCCCGTGCCGATGGCGCGGTGGCAGGAGAATCACGGTTCATTCAATCTCAGCGCACTCTGCACGGGCGGGACGCCCGTGATACGACGAGGTTGCTCGGAGGTCGGTCATCCCGGCGGCCAGGAAAAGGGCCGGCCGGCCAGCACATGCAAGTGAATGTGAAATACGGTCTGCTGCGCCCCCGCGCCGCAATTAAAGACCGTGCGGTAGTCGGCATATCCCAGTTCCTTCATCACTTTCGCGGCCACCAGGAACATCCCCCCCACCAGTTCCGCATCTCCCGCCGACAGGTCGTTGAGGGTGGCGATCTGCCGCCTGGGAATGACCAGCACATGGGCCGGCGCCTGCGGATTGATGTCGTGAATCACGATGTAGCGATCATCCTCGTAGGCCAGCTTGGCGGGAATTTGTTTGGCGATGATTTTGGAAAAAATGGTTTCTGGCATAGAGCCTCGGTCCAGATTGGGTATTCCCAGGCCGCGTGATTCCGTCCGCTGCGGGAAGATTCACCGCAGAGACGCAGAGAAGTCACTCATATCTAACAAGTAAACAGAGCATTAGCTTGTGTTATCAAGTTGGCTCGTCACGTCGAATGCGCCTCGGTGCTTCAGTGTCTCCGTGGTTCTCTTCGTTCGGGTTGGCCGCCGAACGTCACACCTTACAAGTTTTGAATAGCTTGTGGATTTCGCGCGTTCCATGCAAGCCGATCCTGAATTACTTTTGAGGAATCGCGCCGTAGGCGGCGCATCGCGAAAGGCAGGATCGATCAATGAGACTTCCACTTTTTTCCTCGAGCGGCGTTTCGACGAACCGCGCCGCAAAGGACCGCAACGCTCCGCGCCCTCCCCAGCCCTACAGCCGTAACTCGCTGGAGAAAACGTCGCGGCTGCAAGGGGCGACCAAAGTCGATAGCTTGTGCCCGTATTGCGCCGTCGGGTGCGGCACCAACATCTACCTCAAAGATGGCGAGATTATCGACATCGAAGGCAATCCCAACAGCCCCATCAACGAAGGCACGCTCTGCCCCAAGGGCGCCAACATCTTTCAGCTCGAGAAGAATCCGCACAAGGTCAGGCACGCGATGTATCGCGCGCCGTATAGCGGCCAATGGCAGCAGGTTTCGCTCGACTGGGCGCTGGACCAGATCGCGGGCCGGCTGAAGAAAACGCGCGATGAGGGGTACATGGAGAAATCGCCCGAGACCGGCCAGTATCTCAATGCCGTCCTCAACGTCGGCACCCTCGGCGGCGCGACGCTCGACAATGAAGAAAACTACCTGATGAAGAAGCTGTTCGGGGCCGGCCTGCAAATTGTCTCGATCGAAAATCAGGCCAGAATATGACACAGCGCCTCGGTGCCCGGTCTGGGCGCCTCCTTTGGACGCGGCGCGGCGACCGGATTCCAGCAGGATCTGGCCAACAGCGACTGCATACTGTTCATGGGCTCGAACATGGCCGAGGCCCATCCCGTCGGCTTCCGCTGGCCCATGAAGGCACGCGAAAAAGGCGCGACGCTGATCCATGTCGATCCACGCTTCAGCCGAACCAGCGCCATGTGCAACACCTGGGTCGGCATCCGGGCCGGCAGCGACATCGCGTTCCTTGGCGGCATCGTCAATCACATTTTGACGCACGATAAATACTTTGCCGAGTACGTCGTCAACTACACGAACGCTGCCACGATCATTGAGGAAGGGTACGAAGGCCCTGAAGACCTCGATGGCATTTTCAGCGGGTACGACCACGAACAGCGCCACTACGACGGCGCGAAGGGACACTGGGGCTACGAAGGCTCGGAAAGCGCCAAAAAGCATCCGATGGGCGAGCCGTCCGGAGACGCGGGGCCCCCCTACCAGGGAACCGGCGGCCCGGGCAAAGCCGGCGCGGGCGATCGCGATACTCCGGCCAGCGCGGGGGGCGGAAGCGCGGGAATCCATGGCCCGGGAACGATGGGCGGCGCGACGGCTCACCAGCACCCGCGCGGCGCCGCCACGCATATTCCCGGCGGCAAGCCGCACCGCGATCCAACGCTCCAACATCCGCGCTGCGTTTTCCAACTTCTCAAGAAGCACTTCGCGCGCTATACGCCGATGATGGTTTCGCAAATCTGCGGCTGCACACCCGAGCAACTGATTGCCGTTGCACAGTCGCTTTGTGAAA
The DNA here is from genome assembly GCA_035648595.1 of Tepidisphaeraceae bacterium. Classification (GTDB taxonomy): domain Bacteria; phylum Planctomycetota; class Phycisphaerae; order Tepidisphaerales; family Tepidisphaeraceae; genus RYN-428. The sequence goes on along the minus strand of DASRLH010000430.1, from coordinate 2,033 downwards.
ACAGCGGCCGGGAGAAAACCAGCGCGATCGTTTACGCGGTCGGCTGGACGCAGCACAGCACCGGTGTGCAGATCATCCGCTGCGCCGGGATTATCCAACTCTTGCTGGGCAACATGGGCCGGCCCGGAGGCGGCATCATGGCCATGCGCGGGCACTGCTCCATCCAGGGCAGCACCGACATTCCCACCCTTTACGATCTTCTGCCCGGCTATCTGCCCCAGCCATTATGCGATAAAGATCATGAATCGCTCGACAGTTATTGCAAATTCGAGGGCGAGGCAACCGGATTTTGGGTGAACTTCAAGAAGTTCGCCGTGAGTTTGCTGAAAGCCTGGTATGGGCCGGCAGCCACGAAATCCAACGACTTCCGCTACGACTGGCTGCCGCGTATTGACGGCGATTACTCGCAGCTTCCGTTCTTCAAGCGCATGGCCGAGGGGAAGGTGAAAGGGTATTTCGTCCTGGGCCAAAACCCCGCGGGCGGCGGGCCCAACGCCGGCCTGCATCGCAAGGGCCTGCGCGAGCTGGATTGGCTGGTGGTGTCCGATTGGTTCGAGACGGAAACCGCCACGTTCTGGAAGAATGATCCCAAGGGGCCGCCGGCCTCGGAAATTAAAACTGAAGTGTTTTTCATCCCGGCGGCAGGCATCGCCGCCAAGGAAGGGTCCTTCACCAATACCCAGCGACTCCTCCAATGGCACGATCGGGCGAAGGATCCGGAGGAGGATTGCCGCAGCGATTTGTGGTTTGTCTACAATCTGGGCAAGCGCATGAAGCGCCTCTACGCCGGCTCGACGCTGCCCGAGGATCAGGCGATCCAGGCGATCACCTGGGACTATGAATACGACCAGCGCCCCCGCCTGCCCGATGGCCGGCTTAGCCGAATCAACAGCGACCCGGATGCCAGCAAGGTTTTGCGGGAGATCAACGGCTATCACACCGACCAAACCGACCCCAAAACCGGCAAGCCCAAGCTCCTCAAGGAATTCAGCGAGTGCAAGGACGACGGCACGACCGCCGCAGGCTGTTGGATCTATACCGGCGTCTTCCCCGAATACGACCGCAACCGCGCCCGCGACCGCAACCGCACTGGCATCTGGACGGAGCAGGAATGGGGTTTCGCCTGGCCCAGGAATCGGCGGATCATGTACAACCGCGCCTCGGCCGATCCGCAAGGCCGACCCTGGTCCCAGCGCAAGAAATACATCTGGTGGGACGAGCAAAAGCAACAGTGGACCGGCGTCGATACGCCCGACTTCGAGCCGGACAAAAAGCCCGATTATGAGCCGCCCGATGGCGCCAAGGGCATGGAGGCCATCGCCGGCTATCATCCTTTCATCATGAAAGGCGACGGCGTCGGCTGGCTCTTTTCCCCCGGCAAAAGCAAGGATGGCCCCTTCCCCACCCATTACGAGCCGGTGGAATCGCCGATGGGCAACCTGCTCTACGCGAAGCAGAACGACAGCCCCGTGGTGCGCTATTTCGAGGACGCGATGAACATCATCGCGCACACGCCGGAAACCCAATATCCGATTATTGCCTGCACGTTCCGCCTGACCGAGCATTATCTCAGCGGCCCGATGAGCCGGTTCAACTCCTGGCTTAATGAACTCCAGCCGGAAATGTTCTGCGAATTATCACCCGAATTAGCCGGCGAAAAAGGGATCGAGCATGGCGGCTGGATGACCCTCCGCTCCCCGCGCGGCACGATCGAAGCGCGGGCGATGGTGACGCGGCGGCTCAAGCCGTTGCACGTCAACGGCAAGGTGGTGCACCAGGTGGGCCTGCCGTTCCACTGGGGCTACGCAGGCGAGGTGGTCGGCTGCCAGGCCAACGATCTAACGGCGCTCGTGGCTGATCCCAACGTCAGCATGCACGAAGGCAAGGTGTTCGTGGTCAGCGTCCGCGCCGGCCGCGCGCCGGCCACAACGCCAAGTGTCACGGAACCCGAAGCGCGTTGGCCCGAAAGAGGCCGGGAGCGCGTATCCAATACGCCGCGCGGCGGCCAGCCGGAAGGGCATTTGAGGGGTGGG
>DASRLH010000429.1:0-18128 GCA_035648595.1 Tepidisphaeraceae bacterium | reverse complement strand
CCCGGCTCGGCGGGCACCTCGGCCGCCGCCTCGATCGGCTTCCCGGATGGCTGGTATTGTGGCGCGGCTGGAGCGAACTCCAACGGCTGGTGGAAGGCGCACGGCTGCTTCGTCTAAAAAGAAGTGGTTAAACTTCAGGCGTCTCGCCCGTGCAGATGGCTAGGCAGTCGAAGAATCACGGTTCCGCCAGTCTCCTCGCACTTTGCACGGGCGGGACGCCCGTGATACGACGAGGTGATTCGTAGGTTGAATCAAGCATCATCCACCGTTGGCAAGAGCACGCATCACTTTGGAGATCGCACATGACCGACCCCCGCATCGAAAAACTCGCCAACCTCTTAATCAACTACTCCTGCGCCGTACAGCCCGGCGAGCGGATATTGATCGAGGCGATTGACGTGCCGCATGCGTTTACCAAGGCGCTGGTGCGCGCCGCGACCGCCGCGGGCGGGCGGCCGATCGTGATGCTTAAGAGCAACGAGATCAACCGCGCCCTGCTGCTCGAGGGCACGCGCGAGCAGTGGGATTCGATTGCCGACGTCGAGCGCATGCAGATGGAGCAGGTGCAGTGCTACATCGGGGCGCGCGGGAATCCCAATGTCTCGGAGATGTCGGATGTGCCCGCCGACAAGCAGAAGATTTACGAGCAGACCGTCTGGGAGCGCGTGCATCATCAGGTGCGGATCAAGAAGACGCGCTGGGTGGTGCTGCGCTGGCCGACGGCTTCCATGGCGCAGATGGCGGAGATGAGCACCGAGGCGTTCGAGGACTTTTTCTTCAACGTCTGCACGCTCGACTACGCGAAAATGGCCCGCGCCATGGAGCCGCTCAAGGCGCTGATGGAGAAGACGGACCGCGTGCGGCTCAAGGGCCCGCGCGACACCGATCTAACATTTAGCATCAAGGGGATCGCCGCCATCCCCTGCGAGGGAAAGGTGAACATCCCCGATGGCGAAGTCTTCACCGCCCCCGTCCGCGACAGCGTGAACGGCGTCATCCGCTTCAACGCCCCCACGATCTATCGCGGCGTTACCCACAACGACATCCGCCTGACCTTCAAGAATGGCAAAATTGTCGAAGCCACCAGCACCGCCAGCGAGAAGCTCAACGAGGTATTGAATGCCGATGAAGGCGCGCGATACGTCGGCGAGTTCGCCATCGGATTCAATCCCTGGTGCATCAAGCCGATGAAGGACATTTTGTTTGATGAGAAGATCGCCGGCAGCATCCATTTCACGCCCGGCAGTTGCTACGACGAAGCCAGCAACGGCAACAAGAGCGGCATCCACTGGGACATGGTCATGCTCCAAACCCCCGAAGCCGGCGGCGGGGAAATCTGGTTCGACGACCGGCTCATCCGGAAAGATGGGCGATTTATCGTGCCGGAACTTGAACCGCTGAATCCGGAGAGGCTGAAGTGAATGCGCGCGATCGAAAGGAAGTTTGATGTTACTATAGCGTTTGACCATAACCGGCCGCCGGCGTGCTCACTTTAGTGACCATGCCAACTCGCTCCAGCTACTGGAAAAATGCTGTAAGCGACGCATAGCATTGCAACAGCCTCCCTGTCATCAGCAAACCATGACTTCCCTTAAGCTTCAATGGGACCAATAAAGGACATTTATGAGCGACAAGCTGAAAAACCTGGTTGAAGTGGCGATGACCCTTTCAAGGGAGGAACGCGCCGAGGCGGTCGCGTTATTAATTGATAGCCTCGACGATGAAGACCAGATGGATTCACCTCCGCTCAGCGATGCGTGGGTTAAGGAATTGGATAGCCGCTGCGCCGCGTACGAGCGAGGCGAAGCCAAATCGGTGCCCATAGAGAAGATTCTTCAAATGCTCAGGCAGCGGAATTACGCATGATTCGTGAAGTTTTAAGCGAAGCCGAAGCGGAGTTTATCGCCGCAGGGTTGCATTATGAGCGCATCTCTCCAGCCTTGTGAGAGCGCTTCGCGACTGAGGCCGCACGCGCAGTCCTCAAGGTGCGTGACTTCCCCAAGATGTGGCCCTGCATCCGTGGTAAGTACAGGCGTTGCAAACTGGACAAATTCCCATACGGGATCGTTTACAGAGTGGATGAAATTAGGAATGAGGTTGTTGTCGTTGCATTGATGCACTTGCACCGGGACCCAAACTACTGGGCTTCGCGAGAATGAAGGCGGGCCCACCTCAAATCACATCCTCCGTTCTTTTAATTTAAACCATCCCCCCGCTAGACTTCCTAAATGAGGCACTCCTCTTTCAGCTTCATCGGGAATGGGGATGAGCGCAAGCGCATATTAACAAATAGGTTACATTTTTATTGCAGCCGTCGGCGGGGAAGGTCCGATAACAAAGGAGGCAGTTCGCACCGACGCGAGGCGCGGGCGGCTTTGACGGCGGTTGCGAAATCGGTAGACTAGGTGGCTTCGCAGCAGACAAGATGGATCGGCTTTAGACCGTCAGCGGACGATGGGCTGTTGGTTCGGGTGCCGAAAAGTCGGCGCGGCCGCGAGACTCGCGTCTCGCCTCGTGCGAGGCTCACAAACAAATGATTGTAGACGTACATACCCACATCTGGCAGACGCCGGATCAACTCGGGAACTTGGACCTGGGCAATCCCTCGCGCCTGGCCCGCCGGCGGCCCACCCGCGTCGCCGGGCAGAAGGGTGCCTGGCGAAACCTTCCCGCCGCCGACCCCGACCATCATTGGGCCGAAAGCGGGGCGCAAAGCGGCACCGTCGATAAATCAATCGTCCTGGGCTTCAAGAGCCGCTACCTGCAAGCGGAAATCCCCAACCGATTCGTGGCCGATTATGTCAGCCGATTCCCCGCCAAGCTCATCGGCTTTGCCGGCATCGACCCCACCGAAAAATCGGCGGCGGCGGAAGTGGTCATCGCCCGCGAAGAGCTGCATCTGCGCGGCGTAACCGTTTCCCCCGCCAACCAGGATTTCCATCCCACCGACTCGCGCGCCATGGGCGTGTACGGCGAGTGCGAACGCTTGGGAATGCCCGTGCTGATCCATCCCAGCGGCCAATACACTGAACAAAGCAAGCTGGAATTCGGCCGTCCCTATCTGTTTGACGAAGTCGCCCGCACCTTCCCGAATCTCCGAATGATTATCGCGCAGCTCGGCCAGCCCTGGATCGACGAAACCATCTGCATGCTCGCCAAGCATGCGCACGTTTATGCGGATGTGAGCGGCTTGCTCAGCCGGCCCTGGCAGGCGTACAACGCCATGATCTGCGCCTACGAGCATGGCGTGATCGACAAACTTCTGTTCGGCAGCGATTTTCCTTATACCAGTGCATCAGAATGCATCGAGGCGCTTTATAGCATCAACCAACTTGCCCAGGGAACCAATCTGCCGCTCGTGCCGCGCGAGGCGCTTCGGGGAATTGTCGAGCGCGATACGCTGGCGTTGCTGGGGCTGGCGTAAGATTGAGGAAGGTCCGATGAATCGAGTTTTATGCACAGTTCGTGATTCGATCCGTTTGCGGAATCCGTCTGGCGGCAAAGGCGCGCGGGTGGCGGCATTTTTACTGATCGCCATGGCCGCGTTTCCCATGGGCTGCGCCTCTTCCAACCACAACCTGGTCCTCACGTCGCTCAAGCAACATCAGACTTTCCGCCAGAACTTCACCCAGGCTTACGCCGCCGGTAACGACCAAGGCGGCACGGACGTGATCCTGGTGGACCCGGCGGCCCAACAGGCGATGAACGGCTACGAGAGCAGCGCACCGGTCCGGCAGATCATGCACATTCGTGTCATGTGGGTGCCCACGCGCGATATGCGCGCCGAGGCCTCCAACGCGGCTGTTGCCTGGTACGTCATTGGCCGCTCGCTGCCGGATGTGCTGGAGTACACGGGAACCGCGTTCGTGTATCTGGAAAGCCAGGGCGATGGAACCACGAGCGTGGTGATCCGCGATGCCACCGTCAAACGCTCGAAAAGCCACGGCAGCCTGACCGATCCCGTGGGCCCGTCGAGGATTCAAGGCACCGTAATCGCCCGGCAGGATAAGAAGATGGTCAACCGATTACTGCATGAAATGCAGACCACTGTTGCCGTCGCCGGCGGGATGCCGGGCACGGTCGCGCAAACCGACCTACGATCAACAGACTTAAAATAGCCAGGGCCAACACGCACGGGCGAGACGCCCGTGTCACGTTGTGATTCTTGCCCCGCCACACTCGTTGCGTCGTCACCTTGGAGGCCGTTTTTCCTCCCGGGACCAAGCGGTCGCGCCAAGGTTACCCTAGTTAAAAGGAATACAAACATGCCGGGAGGCAGGGAAAAGTTTGCGGTCGTGGCTGGCGCTGGCAGTGGCGTGGGCCGAGCGGCAGCCATTCGATTATTGCGCGAGGGTTGGTCCGTCGCACTGGTCGGCCGACGCGAAGCGCCTCTTCGCGAAACCGCGAATCTCGCGGGCGCGGCGGATACCGCACTGATCCGGCCCTGCGACATTTCCGATAACGCGGCGGTAGAGAAGTTAGCCGCTGACGTATTGGCACACTTCGGCAAAGTGAACGCGCTCGTCCACGCCGCCGGCACTAATATCCCAAAACGCGGGTGGGACGCGCTAACCGCCGAAGACTACCGGCAAGTGATTGACACGAATCTGAATGGCGCGTTTTACTGCGTGCGCGCGGTATTGCCGGCCATGCGCAAGCAGGGCCATGGCACGATCGTGCTGATTGTGTCCGATGCCGGCATCATCGCCAACGCCAAGGCCGGGCCCGCCTATGTCGCCAGCAAATTCGCAGAGCGCGGGCTGGCACAATCGATCAACGCCGAGGAGCGCGGCAACGGCGTCCGCTGCTGCGCAATTTGCCCCGGCGACATCAACACCGCGATCCTCGACAAGCGCCCCGTTCCGCCGCCCCCCGACGCTCGCGAAAAAATGCTACAGCCCGAGGATGTGGCGGATTGCATACTGCTCGCAATCAACCTCCCGCTACGGGCTGTAGTCGAAGAAATCGTGGTGCGGCCTCGATAAGTCAGTCATCGACGCGAGTGGTGTGCGTACTGACATTGCGATCCGCCTTGCCGATCGCTTCCTGCACTTTGCCCACGCCTTTTTGCAGTTTTCCCTTGATTTGCTGACCCACGTCGCCCTTGACGGCGCCCGCTACGTCATTGGCTTTTCCCTTAATCTGTTTGGCCTTGCCGGCCAGTTCGTCTTCGAGTCCCATCGCAAACTCCTTTTGGTAAAATCGACCGGGTTGTAGGTTGCAATCTGTGTGCCTCATGGGCATTCATGCCCGCGCATGCGCACCGGACGGGGCCGTATGCGTAGCGGCTGAAACGGCTTGGCTTTGACTTCAAGCGATTTTCAGATCCGTGTACACCGCCGCCAAGACTTCCCGGAGCCGGCGGTCATGTGCTATTTCGCCAGGGGTGCCGTTGGGGGCGATGGCAATCACCAGATCGTATTGGGGGTCGGCAAAAACCATTGATGACTGAAATCCGTGATGCCCAAACGCCAGCGGCGAAGCATAGGGGCCAAAGCTGTAAGGCAGGCTCTTGTAGCCATATTTTTTGGAATCGACCAGGAAGCCCAGGCCCCAGTCGATGATGTGCCCGAACGTCTCATCGTACATCCCGATGCGCTGCGGCGTAATGAAAAGCTCGACGGTTTGAGGCGAGAGCAAACGGGCTCCCTCCAGATGGCCGCCGTTTAAGAGCATTTGATACAATCGCGCCAGTTGGCGCATGGTCCCCTGGCCGTTGGCGGCGGGGCGGCAGCGGCTGATCGCCAGCGGCGTGTCGTAGGGGGCCAACGGTTTAGGCGGGGGCTTGCTGGTGACTTGCAGCACGCCCATCCGATCACCATATGCCGCGATTCGTTCCAGGGGCATGCCGATCCAGCAATCGCTCATTCCCAGCGGCTCAAAGATTTCCTCTCGCACATACTGCGGGTAGGGGCGGCCATCCGTTCGCCGGACGATTTCGCCCAATATGAACCAACTGATGGCCGTGTCATACTTCGCTCGTTGGCCAGGCGTCCAATTGGGCTCAAGGCCGGATGCGCAAATCCGCGAGATGATTTGCGGCCAGGGCGTTTGCGGCCAGCCCGTCTCCACCCACCGCAGGCCCGCCGTGTGCGTGAGAAGGTGGCGGATGGTCACGGCCTCTTTGCCATGTTCCGCGAATTCAGGGATGGCGCGCGCAACAAGATCATCCAACGCCAAACGCCCGCGTTCCATGAGCTGGGCAATTGCGACGGCGGCAACGGGCTTGGAGGCGGACATCCAAAGCGTGAGCGTATCAGTCGTCATCGCCACGCCCGGCCGCGACTCTCCCATCGCGAAGTCGCCGACCGCTTTTCCGTCGCGCCAAACGTAAACCTGCACGCCGATATGCAGCCCTTCATCCATCCCGCGCGCCAGGACGGCGGCGATGCCGGGCAGCGACGAAAATGATGAATCGATATCCATTTGCGGCTGGATTCGTTCGTGCATCTTCATGTGGCGGCGGTTCTGGCGGCATTGCCGGCGGCGGTACGGGATGATCTGGTGGAGGACCCGAACTTTTGGCTGTGCGATTACGAGCCGGGGCCGGGGGTGGTGATGCATGTGCCGATGGCGGCGCCAGGCCGCAATCGCGCCGGGCGATCAGTAGTGCTTAAGCGGACGCTGCGATTGCGTTCGGAATGCTTTGTGAGATGGCTCATCGCGCACGAATTGGCCCATGCCCACCTGCGGCATGCGGGCCGTTTCCCTGGAGAAGACCCCGAAACTGCCGCCGACGCCTTGGCGGCGGAATGGAGCTTTGCTCGACCTTGGTAGGGAAATGATAGGGCCGGACGATGAATGCGAGCCAATCGCTTGCATTCATCGGCCCGGCCTACATTTGCCAAGAGCAAAACATCTTCTCCCATTAAAACTCCGGAAGACGACTGCACCTCGGTATCAACATTACGGAGCGGCATAATATGGGTTCATTTCGGGGGTCTTCTCATCGATATATCATCTATCAATTCGCGGTAGAGCCGGGCATAATCACTGACCATTCGATCGACTGAAAACCGCGTAATTGCTTGCTCATGCGCGGCTTGCGCCAGCTTTTCCGCGCCTAGCGTATTATGGAGGAGCGATAGGATCGCATCGGCGAGCGCGGCGGGCTGCCCCCGGGGCACAACGACGCCCGATTTCCCACCCTCGACCAAGTCCGGCAGACTGTCGCAATCGCTGACGATCACCGGGAGCCCGCAAGCCATCGCTTCCGCGACGGCCAGCCCAAATCCCTCCCACGCCGATGGCTGCACATAAAGATCGGCATCGTGAAGCAGGGCTGGGATATCGGTTACAAATCCTGGCATGGACACGTTTCGCAGGCGAAGCGAGCCGCTTAAAACCGACAGGCTTTTCCGCTCCGGCCCTTCGCCGGCGATCGTGAGGCGTGCCCCCGGCATCGCCCGGTTGACGGCCTGCCACGCTCGCAGCAGGGTGGGGAAATCCTTTTGCCGACCCAGGCGTCCAACGGAAACCACATGCGGCCTGTCGGGGTCTTGGGGCCGTGGGCGCTGGGGCCGTGTGAAGCGGGCAAGGTCAATTCCATTTTCAATAACCGGGAAGAACGTCGCGGGCAATCCGGTGCGCTTTTGCTGGAAGCGGGCGACGGCCCGGGAGACGCAGACTTCGGCTGCCGCATGGGGTGCGGTGAGTCGATCCAGAATGAATTGCCAAGGGCGAAAACGACGTTCCACGACATGGACGGTGCTTAGAGTCCGTATGCCTTGTTTTGCCGCCGCCGGCATCCCCGCCACGGCCAGGCGCGATGCCAGATTCGCGTGAAACAAGTGGGCATGCACGATCAGCGGACGATCGCGCGGAAGCGCGGCGCGCAGGGCCGCCGCGCATCGCAGGGTCCGACGGCGCCCGACATGCAAACCTGTCACCTGTACGCCGCTCTCCGCCAATTCCCGGCCAATCATGGCCTGCTCGTCCTCCAGGCAAATGACCGACGTGCTGAATCCGTGCCCGGGCACGCGGCGGCCCAGGTGAGCAACAATCCGCTCGGCTCCCGCGGGGTGAAGCACCGGAACGACATAGACCACCTGAGGACGTGAACCACTCGTTTGTGGCGCGCGCATGGGCGCCGGATTGAAAGTCAGGTACTGCTCTCGCTGCGAAGAGCGCCCGAAGCGGCGATCACCCATCAATGCATGCCTGGCCATTGCACCCCAAAAATGTGCCAACCGAGGGGCGCGCCTCAAGTCTCTGAAATAAGCTGCTTGAGAAGATCGTCCAATGAGTCGAACGGTTCGGGCGCCGCATTGCCGACGCGGAATCGCATAAGCGTCCATCCACCATCCTCAATCTTCTGGTACTGAGAACTCAATTTGTTCTTCGTGATGAGCGCTAGTCTGAGCGGTGCCGGCACCGTTAGCAGTTTCGTTCGGATCTTCTCGTCCAGAATGAATTTGCCGGTCGGATCAAGGGCCCACACGGTATCGTTGACCCACCACAGAAAATCGGGATAAAAGTTGCTGGATGAACCGCTCTTGATCGGCAGGGGAATTCCGTAGCCGATCCGGTCTTTGTTCCTCACCCAAACGTGGTCGAACTTGTCGAGCGCCTTGGCGAATGCGAGTTCGTCGGGATTGAACGATTTGCTGTCATAAAACGCATGACCGGCATGGTCAAATGGCTTCGGAATATTTCCAGTGGGGTAGAACGATCCGACTACGTATTGATCGACATCGGGATCCACCAGATGCTCCAGACGTACGCGCCTCTCATATTCTTGGACGACCTTGTTTGCCAGTTGTTTGTAATGGTCCAACGCCTTCGATTTGAAACAGGCCGTCTTATTCAACTTCGGAGTTGTGAAAACATTCACCGGAATTGCGTTAGCGCAGTTCTTCGACTGAGCGCGGATTTGCTCTTGAAGATAGGATCCGCACCGGATGCGCATATCCTCCAACAAGTCGCGGGTGTTGTGCGTTACGTCTCCCGTGCGAACGGCGACGATATTGACCATGGCTTTCCCAGGTGCCGCACGCTCTTCATCATCGAAGCCGAACGTCTCTTTCTCGACCAGTTTGCGAAGCGGATCATCCTCGGGCAATTCCGGCTGAAGCTCTGGAACTTTGAGCGTCCCAATCAGTTGGGGCTTGAGCGCAATAGCAGGAATTGCCTTCCGTTCTTCTTTGATCTTGAACGGCTCAAAATCATCTGGCCCATCGCCGCTTTTGTAAATGCGCAGTGCTTCTTTGAGCTCGTCGGTTATTATCTCCAGCGCTTCATTCGGGCAGTTGATGAAGAAATAGGCCGTGTTCAGGTCTTCGCTGTCGAAATGATTGGCGCTGGGCTGTCGGAGCGCTCGGCCGATGACCTGCTGAATGCGGGTCGCGGACTCGGTGCTGCCATCGAAATAGCAGCAATAGACAGTTGGATCATCCCAACCCTCTTGCAACTTCTTGTTGAAAATAATGTGCGTGAACTGATCGGATAGCTGATCGATCGCGCTGACCTTTAGAGCTTCTTTTGGCAACTCTTTCGTGTCGGTGCAAACTGCAATCGCTGAAGGGCTGACGCCGCAGGTATTGACGAGGGTCTTCCAGATTGCAATAGGTCTCGCTTCCATACCCTTGGCGGTGTTGCTCTTTTCTACGACGTAGATCGCCTTGGGAATGATTGAAAAGCCGGCGTCGGCAAATTCCTGGGTAAGACCATTAAGCCGTTTCACGACGTCACTGATCATCTCTTCGGTGCCGCTCTGGTAATCTGCCAGTGATATGGTCGATTTCAGCAGTTCTGCATCCACGACATCGCGTGTTCTGATGCTCGCGAATCGCTTCTTGCGGACGTCCTCCGGCAAACTCGTCAAATACATCTGAAGCTTGCCGCCCAGCGGGCTGGCACTGGCGACGAAGAACCCGGCCGGCTCCAGGTCGTCCAATAGCTCGATCTGCTCTGTCGTCGTGTTGTGAGCCTCGTCGTAAACAACCCACAACGGGCGCTTTCGCTCGCTCTTGAGCCGCTCCCATCGCGGTGGTTCCCCCCAGTCGGTGCCGCCGCGATGTACATTCAGACGCGGGTCCTTCTCGGAAGAATTCCACGCTGCGACGGTCGAGACAAGAATCGTCAGCCCATTGTCCTGTTCGATGACACGGTCCCATTCTGCGGCACTTTTCATGTCGCTGAACTTCACCACGTCCACGCCGGCGCCGAGTAGGTGATTGTATTTACCGCCGACCGCCAAGTTATTCACGGTCTGATCGACCACGCTGCCGAATTTCGTGGTCCACAGGACGATAGAGTGTTTCAATTTGCTGATGACGTTGGCAAGAATCGGTGTTTTGCCCGCTCCTGTCACAGCCTTAAGTTGACCGACGTACGGAACGATGCGACCGCCGATTTTGTCGGGGTTCTGGTAATAATTGAGCGCGTTCTCTATCAGGTTATTCGCTGCGTCCTGCTGGAAATCCAATAACTGAAGGAGTGCCATCAATCCCTCTCCATGTCTTCAATGATGTGCAATTGAGCAAGAATCTCGTCCGGGATCTGGCAGAATTTCCAAGATGCGGTATCGCCAACGCGGCAATGGGTACCGTAGATACGAAAAGGTCTTTTGAGGCCACCTTTCGTCACCTCCTCCGCTGCGGCGCGCAAATCATCCTTCGTCACTTCACTCGCACCGCCGCCGTTCCATTTGAGGCAAATCGCCTCGTTCCGGTGATTTTTCCCGATAATATATTTGTATCCTTGGAGGCGGGAAATCTCCCGACCCCGTCCGGTTTCATCGGCTTGGCAAATCAAAGCAGTCAGACCGTCTCTTTCCAAACTGACGATCGCCTGCCGGTCGATTTTCCTTCCGGTTTTATAGAACGTGAAGCCGTCACCGTACCCGTATTTTTCGATCGCGCGTTTGATGCGCTCTGCCGTGAGAGTGCGGCAGTACGGTTCGGTCGGCGTTCCTTGCTCGATCAGGATGAACCGACGATTACCCTTGTCCTGGTGATTCAGGTCCAAAACGGCCTGCGCGGTTGTGCCAGTCCCCGCGAATGCGTCCAAGATCAAGGCCTGCTCGTCTTTTTCGCAGACAAGATCGATGCACCGCTTGATGAGCCTCACCGGCTTTGGTGAATGCTGCGAAGCGTCCGCAAACCCTAAATCGCGAACCTGTGACGTCGCTTCCTGGTTGTGTCCAACCTCAAACGCCGGCCAGATAGAGACGGGCACGGCCTCCGGATCCTCGTTCATCTCCGATTCGTAGACTTTTTTACGCGGTCGGCTATTGTTCTTCTTTCCCCACCAGATACGGCCCTGCTCGTTCAGATCCAAAAAATGCGCTTCCGACACGGACCAATAGCGCCCCTTCGTCGGGCCAAACGTCTTCCCGCCGGGCGATTTCACTTTGTACTTGCCGGCCGCATAGAAGTGGTTCGCGGACAGGTCGCGCGAAACCCATGCGCCATTGGGATCGTTATCTGGGTTCTTAAATTCGGCTGGATCGAATGCCAGCCGTCGTACGTTGAGCCGCGACTTGTCCTTGGCATACATCAGGATGAAATCGTGCGTGGCCGCGACATGGCGGGCGGAATTATTCCGCGAGTGGTGTTTCTGCCAGATGAACGTGGCGACGTGGTTCTCTTCACCGAAAATTTCATCCATCAGCATGCCGAGCCGGAATACCTCGTTGTCGTCGATCGACACCATGATCGCGCCGTCGGACCGGAGCAGATCGAGCATAATAGACAGCCGAGGCGCCATGTAGTTGAGCCACTTCGTATGCTTGCCGCCGTCTTCATTCGTGACATAGACAGCGTCGGTGTCGTCGGCATCAGGATCATGGAATCGTCGGTCGCTATACCTGAAATCTCGCTGTCCCGTATTGTAGGGCGGATCGGCGTAGATGAGCTTGACCGCAGCGCCGTATTGCGCCCTCAAAGACGCCAAAACTTGAATGTTATCTCCTTCGATGACCATGTTCGTGCCGGAACCAACCGAAAGGTTCGCAACGGGCTCCAAAACACGTGGCGTGGCGATCCGCTGGCAATAGACCCGCTTCCCTTCCCATTGGAGATAAATCCCACGCGATGCCATGTGATGTTTCGGCCTTCTCTGTGCTTTGTCGTGTCTATTTCTGTACTTACAGCGATCTGACGACCCCGCCACCGTATCCCATAATGTTCTCTCTTCCGCCAATGCAGGGGAGCTTGGTGTAAGTGTATTCACCGAATTCACCTCCAGCAAAAGAGCCGCCTTCCGTCAACAGTTTGTGTAAATCGCATACGTTAGCAACTTGTTCGGTTTCAATCCAGTAGAAAATTTGGCTCTCCGCGAAAGCCGCTCATATCCACCGGGCCGAGCCGTAAAATCGCGGGTTTCGACGAAAAACGCCGCTTTTTCGGCGGCTGGGCCGCTTAATCAGTGGCTTTCACGGCGAGCCGAAAATTTTAATGCCGTGCTGGAATGGCCTATCACCGCCGACGGCGGTGTGGCTGTTGCAATTTGAGTAGCGGCACAACGGAGCGCGCCCGCGGATACTAGGGACAACGCACAAACCGCCCGCCCCGTCAAGTAAAAAATTAGCGTGTCCGCGACGGTCCCGTGGGATGGGAAAAGGCGCGTAATGTCGGGGCGGCCATCAACCTTGATGCGAAATTGACTCGGCTATCGCAACTTCCTGATAGCGCTCCGGCGCGTACCGACCGGCCAGCAACCCCGTCGCTTCCTCAAGGTTGATCTCTTCCACCAGTACCCCCTCCCGCCCATACGGCAGATGCGCCTGGCACCGCCCCGACGGATCGATCAGGCTTGTCGCCGACTCCTGAAACCGCAAGGCATAATTCACGCTGGCAAAGTAGATCGTGTTTTCGATGCTGCGCATCATCATCGCCTTCTCGTAGTAAGGGCTGCCAGCCGCGCCCCACTGTGTGAGAAAGGTGCCCTCCTGGTCGCTGCCGGTGTGCTGCGGATGAAATACGATCGCAGCGCCCCGCGCCGCCGACCAGCGAACGGTCTCGGGATAGCGCCAGCCCTCATGGCAAATGGCCACCCCAAATTTCAACCCGTCGATTTCAAAAAGTTGGCGGGTATTTCCCGGCACATAAAACCGATCCTCGCTGGGGTCGAGTTGGTTCTTGGTCTGGTATCCCAGAATCCCGCCCCCGTCGTCAAACACATACGCGGCAATCTGCCGGCCCGCCTCGGTGAGCCTTTCGGTGCCGAGGATCGTCGCCAACTTATATTTTCGCGCATACTTCGCGACCATTCCAAGGACGTGCGACTGCTCCGTTGGACCAAACGGCAGCACGTCAATACCCACCCCCCGTAAGCCCGGCAGATAGGCTTCGGGAAAACAGGCGATCCGAGCGCCTTGTGCCGCGGCCTCCGACAAGCACCGTTCGACCTTGTCCAGACCTTCGCCAAGCGATGTGGCGACGCGAGGAGATGCCAGGGCGATTTTCACGCGCGGTCCTTTAAGGTGAAAAAGGTCCCATCAATCTTCGATTGGGTGAGCCCCTCCGCTCGCACGCGAACTTCTTGCGGAATCAAATCGGGGTTACAGGATTCGAACCTGCGACCTCTAGACCCCCAGTCTAGCGCTCTAACCAAACTGAGCTAAACCCCGTGGCGGAAAACGTCAATCCTGTTTGCAATGACTCGCTTCCAGTAAGCCGTTGCGACTATAGCGACTAAAACGCCGTGGGGCAACCCACGCGGACGGGGTTCTCGGGTATCTCACCGCTCGCACCCGCGGCCACCTGATGTTACTGTCGGCAATTCGATGTCCGTTGCCGCTTTGGCCCAGCCTCTTGTATGTAACGTCGCCCCACGATTTTCCGGGCGGGCGATGTGGATCGCGTGGATTTTCGCGGGCGTGTCGCTTTTCTGCTTTCTGGGCAACGCGCCGGTGCAGCGCACGCAGGAGGCGCGCGTGTTGGAGACGGCGCGGCAAATGCGCGGGTCGGGATGGCGCGGCTGGCTGATCCCGAAAATCAACGGCTCCATCCGCCTGCAAAAGCCGCCGCTGGCGTATTGGGCGGCGGCGTTCGCGTACGATGTCACGGGGCGAGTCAGCAATGCCGTCGGCCGCGCGCCCACCGCGCTGTTTGGATGGCTGATGCTTGGCGCGACGTTTGCCATCGCGGACCAGCATTTCAATCGCCGAACCGCGTTCTTTTCCGCCGGCTGCTTGTTGAGCAGCTACCTGTTTTACCGGCACTGCCGGCTGGCCGAGACCGATGCCCCCGCCGCGCTGTTCGTCACTTTGGCCGTATGGGGATGGTGGCGGGCGGTCGAAGGGGGCCGGCGTTCTTTGCTGCTATTCAACATCGGCGCCGTTGCCACGGCGCTGGCGGTGATGTTCAAAGGCGGGCCCGGGGCGTTCCCGCCGATCTTCCTCTTCGGATTGATCTGCCTGCGGCGGCGATGGGGCGCGTTCGCGCATTTGGCGCGATCCGGCGCGCCGTTTCTGCTGGCCGCGCTGGCATTGCCCTGGTTCCTATATGCCCGGCAGGAAGCCAGCGCGTACCAGTTTCGCGGCGAGGTAGACACTCTTTTTTCCGGCAACGATCATTACGCCGCCGCATGGCACTATTTGCATCTGGTGCTTCGGGCGGCGTTGCCGTGGATTCTGCTGGTGCCCGCCGCGCTGATCATGGCGGTCTGGCCGCTGGTTTTGGCGGCGGGGTCGCGGCTTGGGCGCCGCGCGCCCAAACCGCGCGAGTATGCCACTCCATCCAGCAACGGCGGCAATGGGAAGGTGTCCGCGGACCGGCGAACAGACGGTCTGATTGCGATGGTCTCTCCCCTTGTGGAATGGGCGGATTCAGGGCCGGCCGGCGTTTTGGTGTGGGCGCTGGCGATTTTCATTCCATTGTGCCTGATCGGCAACAAGCAGTTCCATTACCTGTTGCCCCTGATGCCGCCGCTGATGATCCTGGTGGGCTGGCTGTTGGACCATGCAACGCGGGAAGCACCACGCCGCGTGGCGCCGGTGCTGGGCGCGCTGGTAGATGCGACGTTGCTTTTGATGCCGTTGCTGGCGGTGCCGATGACGCTGTTCGCGGGGCGGAAGTTGATCGGCCACATTCGGCCAATCGATTGGGCCCTGGCCGGCGCCATCGCCGCAGCGCTGGCGGCGGTGGCAATCGCGTATGTGCGGCGAGGCCGGCTGGCGGCGGTCGTGGTTTACCTCTTTGCCGGCGGGCTGCTGATGCCGATCACGGTCGGGCTCTGGATGCCCTCGACCGAGCCGGATAATCCCACCGTCCTGGCCGCGCAGATCCGGCAGCGCTTCGGCAGCGGCCCCTACGTTTTCTTTGGCGACAACTACAGCCTGCCGCTTTGTTTCAACCTTCGCTGCGCCATCCCCGTCATTCACAAAGTTTCCGAACTTGCGGACAAGCTTGATCGTGAACCCAATATCGTCGTGATTGCCCAAACCAAGAACCACCATCCCCCGCCCATTATGCCGGCCGGGTTGGAACTGAAGATGAAGAAGGCCGAGCCGGGGCAAGTGTATGAGTTTTATCAACGCGGGCGGATTCGCGGCGGTCTAAAATACCGCGCTGGATCATTACCTCAGATATCGGAAGCACGCCACTTCGCTACGCGAGTGAGGCCGGGCAATGAACAGTTGAGCGTGACACGGGCGTCCCGCCCGTGCGCGTTGTTGCGGAATTCCAGATAAATCCATTCTTCGCAGTTCCCGCCCACTGTCACGGGCGGGACGCCCGTGTCACGTTGAATAGATCGCGCCGGCTCAATTCGCCAACCCGATTCCGCACAGCGACTCGAGTATCTTGAGCGGCGTCTTTTGCGGCACGACCATCGCGCTCATCGGCACGATGAATGTTTGCTCCAGCGCGAACTGCCCCGACAAGACCGAATGCGGCACGGTGTCGGTGTAAACAAGCCAGGTGGATCGCGGCGGAAATTCCAGGCGCGTTTTGGGCCAATTCTTCTGATACTCGGCGTTCTCCTTGAGCCAATCGTGGAAATGGAGCATGAATTGGTCATAAGGCGAGCGGTCCAGCGTCCGCATGCCCAATGGCCGCAGCAGGGGCGCGACCGTTTGCCGAACCTTGCGCATTGGAGACCGCGCGTATTTGGCAAAGCGATCCAACCCTGCCGGCCCGGCGAGTTTGCCGGCCAGCGGCTCGAAAGGCTCGGATACTTCCCACACCCGGTTGGCCGTGGGATTGATGTTGGTGAAGACGCGCAGGATTCGTCCGCCATTGGTCGGGCGGGTGGGGAAGGCATCCACATGCATCAGATCATTGCGCTTATGACACGATAAATCGCGGCCCTTTTCCTCGATGGGCCGATAGCTCGCGTAATCCAACTGGCGATCCGTTGCATAGGGCGCCAGAAACGAATCCACGAATCGCATCACCTGATTCGAGAAGTTGCGCATGATCTCGTGCAGACGCCGCGCGCCTTGCGGATCTTCATCAGCCGTCCCGCGCAGCAGATCGCTCTTGGGGCGATACGAGATGTTCTTGTGAAAACGCGACGCACCTTGTCTTTGTTCGAGCAAAAATTCAACATCGTCTTGTGGAAGCGGATAGGGAATCGAGTCGAGGAAAAGAATGGCCCCCTCTTCGAGCTGCCGACAATACTCCCGCGCGCGCCGCGCGGCATCAACGGCGCTTGTGTAGCCGCCGGGATGCTTATAATCCGTCACTTGAATTTGCGCGGCCATGGCCATGCTCCAGATACGGCCCGTTGTACGCCGTCGCAAGATGCGAAGTCAAGAAATCAGGAAACACCCCATGCGCGTGAAAGTGAATGGCCAGGAATGCGATCTACCCGACCTCCAAACCGTTCGCGCGCTGGTCCTCAGCCACAATCTCACCCCCGAAAAGGTGGCGGTGGAGCTCAATCGCCGGCTGCTGCGGGGGGACAAATACGACACGCCGCTGAAAGCTGGGGACGAAGTGGAAATCGTCACGTTCGTCGGAGGCGGATGATGCAGTTGGCTGCACCACCGTTGGAAACGCCAATGTGCGATCGCTGGCCCGGGCTTTGAACCATTGGGGGTGCAACCGTAAAGCCGGCGGATACAATCCGCTCATGGACGCTTTCCAAATCAAGGACTTTGAAGTCCGCAATCGTCTCTTCGTCGGCACCGGCAAATACGCCACCTATGAACTGATGCAGCAGGCGCTGGATGCCTCGGCTTGCCAGGTGGTGACGGTGGCCGTGCGGCGCGAGCGGCTCATTGACCATCAGGGGCGAAGCCTGCTGGATTACCTGGACCTGGGCCGGTACGTGATCCTCCCCAACACCGCCGGGTGTTTCACCGCGGAAGATGCCATACGCGTTTCGTTGCTTGGCCGGGAACTGCTCGAAAAGCAGGGAAACCGCGGCGCAGGCTGGGTGAAACTCGAAGTGCTCGGCGATAAAAAAACGCTTCTTCCCGACCCAGTCGGAACCCTCGAAGCCACCCGTGAACTGGTGAAGGAGGGGTTTACCGTGCTGGCGTACAGCAGCGATGATCCGCGCTGCGCGGTGCGCATCAAGGAAGCCGGGGCGGCGGCGGTCATGCCGGCCGGCTCGCCCATCGGCTCGGGGCAAGGCGTGCTCAATCCGCTGAACATTTCCCTTTGCCTGGAACTGCTCAAGGAAGGCGACCCGCATTATCCCGTGATCGTCGATGCCGGCGTCGGCACCGCTTCGGACGTGGCAATCGCCATGGAACTGGGCGCCGACGGCGTGCTCCTCAACACCGGCATCGCCCACGCCAAAGACCCCGTGAAAATGGCCCACGCCATGCGCCACGCCCTGGAAGCCGGCCGGCTCGCATACCAGGCGGGACGGATCCCAAAGAAACGATATGCCACCGCCAGTTCGCCCTTCGAAGGCGCAATCAGCTACATACCAGGCGAATAAAAGAGAAAGCAACCACGGAGGCACTGGGGCACGGAGGCGCATTAAACGTAATGTGCCAATCTGCAATCCACGACAGAATACATGTTTTTTTGGTGACGCTTCAGCCGAATGCAACGCGGTCCGATGCGTGGAATGAATGGGTTCAACGTATCACGGGCGTCCCGCCACAGGCGTCCGGGATTTTGCTTGGCGTGACAATAGCAATAATCTGCATTGCGCCAGCCGTTGGTTTGTGTCATGCTGCCCGCGTGGCATTCGAGCCTGCTCAATCCTCGGTTCCCGGCTCG
>DASRLH010000428.1:0-2040 GCA_035648595.1 Tepidisphaeraceae bacterium | reverse complement strand
GAATCCATGGCGCTGTCCTTTCGGTGAGTGGTTTTTTATCCAAACTCACTTTATCGAAAAGGCCAGCGCCTTTGTATTCCTACATTTGGTTGTGGCCGAAGCGCAGCGAGGCCACGCTGAGTGCCTTCGTGACTTCGTGGTTAATTTTCTTTCCCGGCTACTCGCGCGGCTTACTCAGTTGCCCTGCTCGTTGAGCCTGCTCATGCTGGTGGCGTTTCACCGCCAGATCGATCGCCAATTGGATCGCGGCCCGCATGGAGCCGGGGTTGGCGCGGTTTCTGCCGACGATATCAAACGCGGTTCCATGATCGGGGCTCGTGCGGATGATCGGCAGGCCGAGCGTCACATTCACGGCCTGGTCAAACGCCAGCAATTTCACGGGGATCAGCCCCTGGTCGTGATACATCGCCACTACGGCATCGTAATGGCCGTCACGCGCTTTTAGAAAGATGGTATCGGGCGGATACGGGCCGGTGACGTCGATGCCCTGTTCGCGGGCCATGAAGATGGCGGGAGAAATGATGCGTTCCTCCTCATCGCCAAACTGTCCGTTTTCGCTGGCGTGCGGATTGAGGCCGCAGACGGCGATCCTTGGTTTTGGCGTGTCGAACCATTCCACCATCGCCTGATGCACCAACTCGATCGGGGCAAAGACCGCCCCGATGTTCAGCTTTCCCCACACGCCCATCAGCGGGATATGCACCGTGGCGAGCACCACTTTCAGCGGCCCGCCAGTGAACATCATCGCGTATCGGCGCGAGCCGGTGCGGTGGGCGAAAAGCTCGGTATGGCCGGGATAGCTGTACCCCGCCAGCTTCCAGCTCTCCTTGGCGATGGGAGCGGTGACGATGGCGTCCACCAGTTTCTTTTGGGCGGCTTCGATCGCATCCACGCAAAAACGCATGGAGGCTTCGCCCCCCATTTTACTGGGGCTGCGGATGGCCGAGCCGAGCATCGAATATTGGTCATAATCGACGGCCACCACATCCTGCGGATAGCCGCGCAGGCGGCCATTGAATTGATCGCGCCACCAGAAGACGTCAAATTCCGCCAGGTCGGCGGCGTAATGCAGCATTTCGTTGAGGCCGAAGATGACATAGCGCGCCTTATGCCGAAGGACCGGATCGGCCAGCGCCTTGACGATCACCTCCGCGCCGATGCCGGCGGGGTCGCCCATGGTGATCGCGATGGTGGGTCGGTAATCCATGCCGTTATATATCTTCGGCGGATCCGCGCGTTCG
This sequence comes from Tepidisphaeraceae bacterium, assembly GCA_035648595.1. GTDB lineage: Bacteria > Planctomycetota > Phycisphaerae > Tepidisphaerales > Tepidisphaeraceae > RYN-428. Next base: position 799 of record DASRLH010000428.1, on the reverse strand, counting down.
TTCAAGCCAGCAAACCGCGGTTTTTGCCAAAACATCGCATTCCAGATTGAACGGCCAACCCGGCGCTCGGCGGCCCAGGGTCGTCAGTTGCAGCGTCGTCGGGATCAACGCCACCTCGAACCGCCCGCCCTCGACGCTGGCAATCGTCAAGCTCACGCCATCAATCGCCACCGATCCTTTTGGCGTGAGGTACTTGGCCAGATGGGCCGGCGCCTCCAGTTGGAGTCGCCATTCCTTTTCGTGCTCGACCTGGGCAATAAGCCGGGCGACGCCATCCACATGTCCCTGCACGAAATGCCCATCGAGCCGGTCGCCGATGCGCAGCGAGCGCTCGACGTGGACGAGATCGCCCTGCTTGAGAAGCCCCAGGTTGGTTTTCGAGAGTGTTTCGAGAATGACGTCAAACCCAAGCTCGCCGGGCGCGATCTCGGCGATGGTCAGGCACACGCCGTTGACAGCGACGCTCTGCCCGCCGCGCGCATCAGCCCAGTCGGCGGCCAATGTAAGCCGTTGAAACATCGGCCCGCCGGCTATGCCGATCACACGCGCTATTTTCTCAATGATTCCGGTGAACATATCCGCCTGCGCTAATGGCTTACTAAATGCGTCCCGGCTTATACTCCCCTAACTTCGTCCCGATTTCTACTCCCCCTTGCCGCAATCTGTTAATGCCGTTCGGCTCGCCGGTTGCTTTATTATATGCTGGGCACGAGTATGGGGTTCAGGCGCGAGGTGGTTGCACGGGCCCCAGGCGCCAGCGCCTTGGAAGGGGGCGAATAGCGCGCAGCATCAAAGCGGA
>DASRLH010000427.1:0-10649 GCA_035648595.1 Tepidisphaeraceae bacterium | reverse complement strand
GACCTGCCCCGAACCCCCGCCCGGGGCCAGCCGACTCGTTCTCCGGGGGCCACTGGCGGACCCCTCTTAAGAAGCATTGATAAAGAATCCAGCAAGAGCAACCTTTCACGCCTCGACAATCCCACCCCTCCTTCGCGGCTCGCGCCCGAACCTTCGGCCGCGGATCGTGCTGCTGCTCTTTTGGAGGAGAAAGGCGTCGAACCCGTCGTCGCCCGGCAACTCGCCGCCAACTATTCCTTCGAGCGGGTCGTGGACGTGGTGGCCGCCATGGAATGTCGCCTATCTCGCGGTAAGTGTGACAACCCCGGCGGCTTCATCCGCGATGCCCTCGTCAAGCAATGGCAAACGCCCCGCGCCGTCACCAACGCCCGCGCCAAAGCCGAAACCCTCCTTCGCGCCCAGGCCGCCCAGCAGGAATCTCGCGCCGCCGCCCGGCGCGAGCAGGATCAGGTCACCAGCGAGGAAGCCCGCATCGACCGGCTCATCGCGGCCCTGGATGACGACGAGCTGACCATCCTGGCGCGGTCGGTTCTCAAAAAGTACGAAGGCAACGCCGCCGTCACTGCCGTCCTCACCCGCAAGCCGCCGCGCACCTGCCGGCTGATGAAAATGGAGATTGCCGCGATGCTCTGACCAATTGAGTAATGCTGTCGATCGTCCAAATGCCCCCACTATTCCGCGCTGCATTCAAAAGCAGGAGGCGGCGCTAAGAAAATTCATCAAGGCGCGAATGATGGTCGCGGGCCGCATGAAGGATGCGAAAAACAATGACAACATCGCCCTCGATACGGAAGAAAATCTTGTAAGGGAATCTCACCGTCAGTACCCGGCGAAATCCGTTGTGATACGTTGGGAACTGCCCGGGAAATTCTTCCAATCGGGCGAACGATCCGGCCATGCACAGCACGAATTCATCGCCCAAACCCCCGCGTCTGGCTTGATACCATTCGCGCGCGTCGCGAATGTCTTTTTCGGCGGCTGGACGTAGAAGGACGCGAGATTTCACGAGTCACTCGAAGCGAGAATCCTGCGCAGCGCTTCGCGCCAAGGCGTGCCCGGATTGCCGTCACGCTCGAAATCGGCCAATTCCGCGTCGAGAAGCCGCCACTCCCGTGGCGTTGGGCCCACACCGATCAGCAGATCCTTTTCCGCGAACTGGCACAACCGCTCGAAGACCTGCTTGCGCTCTTCGGCCTTGAGGTTCGGCAATTCCGCCAAAATTTGGGCGCTGCTCATGGGATGATTTTACGTCCGCTGACTTTCATGTACAAACGGGTTCGTGGAAGCCCACGAGGATCGCACGGGGGCTGCGTTCCCAATCCAGGGCGGCGCGAGTACGCTGCGCCGACAGGGTTTGACGCTTGCATCGACATGACAGTCCTCCGTCAAGCCTGCATCCCGGTTTCGCGCTGCGCTTGATCTATTGAGGCGATCGGAGCCGGCTGATGCGAGGGCACTATACGATTTTTGGCTGGGTGTGACGCTTCGTTCAGGAAGTCCTGCAAGGCTTCGCCCGTGTCGGGCTGTTGATCCGATGAGTTCATCCGATTGCGTCGAGCCCCGAACCGGGCGGAAAGGACGCAAGCGCCATGGCGGGATTTGGCTGCCCACCCTGTTGAACCGCCTGGATCGCAGTCATGAAATCCTGATGAAACTGCTGGGGATCGACGCCCATCGATTGGAGGGTTTGGAAGAAAGTCTGGCTATTGGCCGGCGCTGCCGTGGTTGGTTGGCTGCTTGAAGGGGCCGCGGCCGTTCCAGAGGCGCCGTCGGCGCCGGTGGCGCTTGTGGCTGGGGAACTGGAGGTCCCCTGCAACACCTTTTCTATCGCCTGCTCGATGATTTGATTGGGGTCGGTGGAGCTGCCGGATTGCGTTGATTGGAGGGCGTTGGTGACGGCGGATTGGATTTCCGCGAATTTCCCGCCTCCTCCATGATGATGGTGGCCGCCGTGGGGCGGGGTGGAGGCGACCGAAGCCGAGTTGCTGGGGTCGGCGGCCGTTGCATCGACGGGCGATGAGGGAGCGCTGGCCTGGGAGCCAGCGGACGCGGCAATACTCTGAAAAAATTGCGACAAGCTGGTTGAACTGATCGTTGACATTGCTGACTCCGTGAAATCCTAGAATTCGGTCCATCCCCCATAGCCGGGTTGCGCCGTGATCAAGGCCCATAACATTTGTCGGCAATTCCCTGGGATGAACTTTCGGCTTTTCAAGAAATTTTTGCTCTTGCACCGCATGTTTTGGCCCCTGAATCGCAGCGGAGGGACTCAATGTTGCCAACAGCAGCGAAATGGACCGCGAGCAGGAACGCCGCGAGCATCGCTATTACGAATATGCCGACGGGCGCGAAGTAACCCGCGATCCATATTATGAACGGCAGATCATCGTCGAACATTCGCCCTACTATGAAGGCCCGCCTCCTCCCCCGCCTGTCGTGACCATTGCGCCCAGGCCGTATCCCGATGCGTACTGGGTCGCAGGATACTGGGTGCGCGAGCGGCACTATTGGGTGTGGGTGCGCGGATATTGGCGATAAGCGGCGGACGATTTGGTCCGCTTTTGGCGAGTGCGCCGGCGTTCAAGGAAGCAAATCGGCCACCTTCAATTGCGTCTGTGGCGCTGCCAACGGCGCGAGGGATTGCTCGAGGGAGTGGACTTGGAGGTGGGAGTAATGCGGATCGCCGATGTCGGCGCCGATGGGGTTGCGCCGGACTTCAACGCAGCGTCCGTTGAGATTGACGATCCAGTAATCGGGGATGCCATGGGCGGCATAGAGGCGGGCCTTGGCGCCGCGGTCGTATTCAAGCGAACTATCGCTGATTTCGACGATCAGCAGCGCGCTGGTGGGATGCTCCACCACTTGCCGGGGGATGCCGGCGACCACGACGAAATCCGGGATCGGGCGGAACTCTCCGAGCCGCATCGGGCATTGCACGCGAAGGGTCGCGTGGGTGGGCGGGAAAATTCCCAGTAGCGCGTATGTGCCCAGTTGTATTGCCTGCGCATGTGGATCATTCATTGACGGCATCTCCAGGATTTCGCCGTCCATCAGTTCGACGCGTTTGCCGTCAAACAGGCCCATTGCGTCGGCGCGGTCGAAATCCGTGCCGGTCCAACGAAGCGGCGGCGGGCGCTGAAAAACTGGAGATGCGATGGCCGTGGACATGGAGGTCTCCTCGAACTACATTATAGCAGTATCGGGCGACGGAACGCGAGGGTTTGCATGGCGGGCATGACGAAGCTCATCGGTTTATCCGGCAGCCTGCGGAGCGAGTCGTTCAACACCGCACTGCTCCGCGCCGCGGCGAGGCTGATGCCGGACGGGGCCGAGTTGTCGGTCCAGACAATCCATGGGATTCCTCTCTACGACGGGGACGCTGAAGCCGCCGAGGGCATCCCGCGTGCCGTAACCGACCTGAAGGAGGCCATCGCCGCGTCGGGCGGCCTGCTGCTGGCCACGCCGGAGTACAACAACTCGATGCCGGGGGTGTTCAAGAACGCGATTGACTGGCTGTCTCGCCCATCGGCGGACATCAAGCGTGTGTTCGGCGGAAAGCCGGTCGCAATTCTCGGCGCATCGCCCGGCGGGTTTGGCACGTCGGATCACCGGACATTCAAGGGGCGGCTGTCCCGGCGGCGGCGTTGTATCCGTGCCAGACGTATTCGAGGGCTTCGGGGAGCGTTTGTTGCTTCATGCGGGGGTCGCAATGTCCGGCGTTGCGCGCGAAGACGAACTGGTAGTGATATCCCTTGGCGGCCAGGGCCTTGGCCATGTTCTCATTGGCCAACACCCAGTCGTGCATGTTGTCGCGCATGAGGTTGGGGTTGAGCAAATCGCGGTCGCCGACTTCCATCCAGATTCGCAATGGCTTGGCCGGGGATCTGGCAATGAGATGCTCGGCCAGGCCCCAGGCGCCGTGGGGGGTTTTAGGATTCCAGGGCCATTGCTGATTGACGTAGGTTCCCGAATGCGTGAGGACGCGGTGGTAGAGATCGGGGTGATACCAGGCCATGATAAGGGCGCACGACCCGCCGGAGCTGCAACCCATCGTAGCGCGGCCATCGGGATCATGGGTGAGCTTCACATTGCATTCCTTCTCGACAAGCGGCAAAACTTCCTTCTCGACAAACTCGGCGTATAAGCCGGACATGGTGTCATATTCGAGCCCGCGCTGGCTGCCCTGGGCGTCGCCCGAGCCGTTGCCGATGGAGATGGCGATCATCGCGGGTACTCTCTTTTGGGCGATGAGATTATCGAGGGCGTTGAAGAGCCCATGGTCCGGCCCGTCCGCGCCGACGATAAACGGGGCGGCGGTGCCGGGCACGTACTGCCTGGGGACGTACACTTCCACATGACGCGTGTAGGGCGCGGGGTGGCTGTTGACGTTGATCTTCGCGGGGTCGTTGGGATCAACCACGCCCAGGGGGCCCGGAGCGCGGACGATGCCGGGGTAGATTTTGCTATCGGAGGATTTCATGGTCAGCTTATGCACCGTTCCGTGCGGGACATCTTGCTGGACGGACATTTCCGGCCCGGCTTTGTGGGTCGGGCCGATGATGAAGTTCCCGTCGGCGTCGGGCGGCGGAACGACGCCATCGGGCAACTCGGTGGCCTTGACGAAGCCGGGCGCATTGGGATCGCGAGCGGGTGGGCCTTGGCGCGGCGGACGCCGGGTCGGGGCGGGCGCGCTTGGCGCATCGGCCGCGGCTACGGGCAAGGCGGGAACGAGGCAGGCCAGCAGGCCGGCCAAAAACGCTTGACGCGCGAGTGACTTATTCATTGGATCCCATGGGGTTAAGGTTCGGATGCTCCAGGCTCAGGACGTACGTTGTGACGACGCTTGGGCGCGATTGCATCGGATCGTTGGATGATACCGCACAGGGGGCGCGGCGTTGGAACGAGGAAGCCTGAGGATGGGAGACGTTCCCTCGCCAGTCCAGAAGGGCGTTCCATTGCCTGGCGCATCGGGCGCGGTATAGTCCCAGCCAATAGGCCCGAACCCCCACCCCAGCCCTCCCCCGGAGTACCGGGAGAGGGAGAAGAGTTTGGCTCGGCAGTCGGACGGCTGAACTTGGCGTGAAGATCACCGATATCGCAATTCACCTTTTAACGCGGAGGATTGGCGTGCGAAATTTTGTTTTCACCGTGCCGGTATTGCTGGCGACGACCGCGATCGGACTTTGGGCATTGCCCCTGTCAGCCCAGGGCGCGGATGCGCCGTCCGGCAACACCGTGCGCCTGGAAAGTCTGGACCTTGCGAACATGGAGCAGGCGTGGGGCAAGCCGAGCAAGAACCGTAGCGTGGAGAATCGGCCGATGAAGATCGGCGGGAAGGCCTTCGCGCATGGCGTGGGCACGCATGCCGACAGCGAGATGGCGATCAATCTCAATGGCCAGGCCAAGGCATTTTCGGCGATGGTGGGGCTGGACGATGAAGTGGGCACGCGCGGCGCGCTGCGGTTTTCCGTGACGGTGGATGGGAAGGAAGTCGTCAGTACGCCAGTGATGAAGGGCGGCGATGCCGCGCGGGAAATACACGCAGATCTGACCGGCGCGAAAATGATGGTGTTGAACGTTTCTCCGGCAGGCGATTCCATCAGTTACGATCATGGGGATTGGGCGGAAGCGGTCATTGCGCTGGCGCCCGGCGCGACTGCCGCGCCGCGGTCGGTGAACCCGGAGACCATCGGCGGCGGATCGCCGGTGCCGGAGATCGCCAGCGGCGACGCGAAGGAGCCGCGCATCCACGGGGCGCGCGTCGTCGGCACCACGCCGGGCCGGCCTTTCGTCTTCAAGGTTCCCGTAACCGGCGAAGGGGCCATTAAGATTTCCGCCAGGGGATTGCCTGAGGGATTGACCATCAGCGAGGATGGAATCATTACTGGCTCGGTGAAAGGGGCTGGCGAATCGACCGTTACGCTGTCGGCCAAAAGCGACGCCGGCAGCGATACGCGGGAATTGAAGATTGTTGCCGGGCAGCACAAGCTGTCGCTCACGCCGCCGATGGGCTGGAACTCGTGGAATGTGTGGGGCGGGAACGTCACCGCCGAGCATGTGCGTGCGGCGGCGGATGCGATGATTTCCTCGGGCATGGCCGCCAAGGGATTCATGTACGTCAACATCGACGACACCTGGGAAGGCCCGCAGCGCGCCGCCGATGGGCAGATCACCACCAACAAAAAGTTCGGCGACATCAAGGCGCTGGCCGACTATGTTCATTCCAAGGGGCTGAAGCTGGGCATTTACTCTTCGCCGGGGCCAAAGACGTGCGCCGGCTATCTGGCGAGCTATCAACATGAGGATCAGGACGCCAAGACCTATGCGGCGTGGGGCGTGGATTATCTGAAATATGACTGGTGCAGCTATGGCGGCGTCGCCAAGGGCGATCACAGCCTGGCTGCATATCAGAAGCCATACATCGTGATGCGCGAATCGCTCGACAAAGCCGACCGCGATATTGTGTATAGCCTATGCCAGTATGGGATGGGCGATGTCTGGGAATGGGGCGGGCAGCCGCCGGTGGATGGCAACTGCTGGCGCACCACCGGCGATATCGTGGACACCTGGGGCTCGATGTCGGGCATCGGCTTTGCGCAAGGGCCGCATGCCAAGTATGCCGGGCCGGGACATTGGAATGATCCTGACATGCTGGTGGTCGGGCAGGTCGGCTGGGGCCATCCGCATCCAAGCCGGCTCAATCCCAACGAGCAGCTCACGCATATCACGCTCTGGAGCATGCTCGCCGCCCCGTTACTGGTCGGCTGCGACATGAGCCATCTCGATAAGTTCACCACGGATCTGCTGACGAACGCCGAGGTGATCGACATCGACCAGGATCCGCTGGGAAGCCAGGCGGTGCCGGTGGCCAAGGAAGGATCGACCGAGGTGTGGGCCCGGCCGCTGTGGGATGGGACATTCGCTGTCGCACTGTTCAATCGCGGGGCGATGCCCGGCAAGGTTGCCGTGAAGTGGGAAGACTTGGGCAAGACGCTTGCCCAGGGGCCGGGACTCGCCGGCAAACAGCGCGTCCGGGATCTTTGGAAGCAGAAGGATTTGGGGGAGTCGGAGAATGGATACGAAGCCACCGTGCCACGGCATGGGGCGCAGCTGCTGAAGGTGGGAAGGGCCAGGCAGAGCGCGCGGTGAACGGCGGGTCCGCAACCCAAAGACAGAGGAAGCCACGAATGGACACGCCGCCACCTTCGGCCGCAACCAAGTGGATTAGCGCAAAGGGCGCAAAGTCGCAGAGGCAAATGCAACGTGTCAGCAAAGAGGCATTATCAGCATCGAATTGCGTCTTTGATGCAGTAGATGCGACTGATCCGCCAGCACAGTGTCCATTTGTGGTTTCCCACTTTCTTTGGGTTGCCGGTCGCCCGCTCTGAGCGGCTTTGTGACTTTGCGCAAATCTTCGCGTCGCGAGAAGAAAGGCGATGACAGCACTACGAATCGGGTGCGAAAGCGGCGGGGACGGCGCTTCTACTGTAGAAGCGGCGTCCTCGCCGCTTTGTTTTCCCGTTGGCCATGACGACGGCGGCGTTTTCTACTGCTCGCGCGCCTTAGAATAACCACGGCGGATTATATTCAACCCCTCGCCTGACGTGCTCGTAAGGTTAATTGGAATGATCGCCAGATTGAACTGGCCTGCGCGTACTGACGATACTTCTACAGGTCAATTGCCTTGGTTGGCGTTGATGAACTTACGATGTCGTTAAGGGAGTTGCGGTGATGAATCAGTTAACCAGAGCGATGTCCCGAATCGCCCGTTTGGGTCTGGCGGCCGGATTGCTTGGGATTGGCTTGGCCGGCGCTGGCGGGTGCGTGGTGCATGACAGCCCGCCGGGCTATTACTATCGGACGCGGACGGTGTATACGCCTTACGGCCCGACGTACGTCCGCGAGCGGGTTTATTATCAGCCGGCTCCCGTGGATCCAAATTATTATCCGCCGTCCGCCGCTGTCGCCGAATCACCGGCGGCGGCGCAACTTCATCCGCTGGTGGCGCCGATCGCGTTGTATCCCGATCCGCTGATCGCGGTGTTGTTGCCCGCCGCGACTTTTCCGGGTCAGGTGCGGGATGCCGATGCGTGGCTGGCGGCTAATCCGCAACCGTCCCAGTCGGCAATCGATTTCCAGCCGTGGGAGCCTTCGGTCAAGGCCCTGCTTCATTACCCTACCGTGCTGGCACAGTTGGCGCGCGACATGCAGTGGACGCAGTCGCTTGGGTCGGCATTCGCCTATCAGCCGGCCGATGTGATGGCCGCGATTCAGCAAATGCGGGCGCAGGCGATGGCCCAGGGGAATCTGGTCAACACGCCGCAACAGGTGGTCGTGCAGGATGGAGGAATCATCGCCATCGAGCCGGCAAACCCGGAAGTGATTTACGTGCCGCAATATGATCCGGTTGTGGAGTACGTGAGTTATCGCCCGCTGTACTTCGGCGAAACCGCGTACGCGACGGGGCCCTGGTTCGTAAACGGCATCTACTGGGGCGGCGGAGTCATCTTCGTGGGAGACTGGCACGGCGGATATTACTACCGCGACGGCTATTGGCGCCGCGACAACGCCTGGCGCGTCGATCGCGGGCGCTACTGGGCGCGGGATGGGCGGTTCGGCCCGCCGCCGCGCATCGATCGGGAACATTATGCGATGGCGCGCGGCGTCTATGGACATGAAGCCGAGTTGCACCGCGCGATGGTTCAGCGCGCCCCCCAGCGCTATGGCATCGAACGCGGGTCCAACGAGCGCGGGGGACGCCAGAGCTACCCGGTGCGTTCGCGGCAAGGGAATCCCGGATCGCGCGAGCAAGCGAGGCGAGGTGATGAACGGGACGGGGAACGCAGGTAAAGGCAGTGGAAATCCGAAATCCGAAGCACGAAATCCGAAACAAATCCAAATAAAGAAGGCACGGAATAGCTCCTCCAGAGGTGGCACGGGCGGCTCGCCCGTGTTCTTCATGGGAGCGAAAGCGGCGAGGATGCCGCTTCAACTGTAGAAGCGGCGTCCTCGCCGCTTGCCTGCGGCGGGCTTAAGAACACGACGGTTTTCAAAAATCGACTCTGCGGATATGCCCTTTGAATTTTCCGCCTTTCCTGTTTTTGAATTTGTTTCGGATTTCGTGCTTCGGATTTCGGATTTTCACCCTTCCCCAGGATTATGGGGGCAGCTCATCCCGAGTGGCTTCGTGGTTACTCCCGCATTCACAGTCTCCGCATTTTCTCGTAATCTGTGTGGGATGACCGAGCTATTGATCGAGCCGATTGCGCGCCCGTTTTCGGTGACGATGTCGCCGCCGGGCTCAAAGAGCCTGACCAATCGGGCGTTGGTGCTGGCGGCGCTGAGCGAGGGGGAAAGCACGCTGACCAATGTGCTGTTTGCCGACGACACGCTGGTGATGCTCGAAAACCTGAGTCGGCTTGGGTTTGAGTTGCGGATCGATCGGCCTGGCAACACGGTGCGCGTGGCGGGACGGGGCGGCGACGTGCCGGCGCCGGCCGCCGATCTGTTTTGCGGAAACAGCGGCACCACCCTCCGATTCCTCACCGCCCTTTGCACCCTGGGCCGGGGCGAATACACGCTCGACGGCATTCCGCGCATGCGCGAGCGGCCCATCGGGCCTCTCTTGGAATTGCTGCGCAATTTGGGCGCGCGCCTGCATTGCACGATGAACGAAGGTTTTCCGCCGGTGAAGGCGCTGGCGGATCGTCTGGCGGGCGGGCGCTGCCGGTTTGCAACGTCCACTTCGTCGCAGTTCCTTTCCGCGGTTCTACAGGTCGCGCCATATGTACGGCATGAGGCGCGGGTTGATTTGGATTCGCCGCAAACCAGTTGGCCGTACGTTGCGATGACGATGCGCCTGATGGACGAATTCGGGCACACGCCCGAATTGCTCCGCGACCCGCTCACCGGCGAGCCCCGGCAGATCATCATTCCCCAGGGCGCCTACCGCGCCACGAATTACGCGATTGAACCCGATGCAAGCAACGCCAGCTATTTCCTGGCGGCGGCGGCGATCCATCCCGGATCAACCCTCACCGTCGCGGGCCTGGGCAAGCAAAGCCTGCAGGGGGATGTTGGATTTGCCGATGTGCTCCGCCGGATGGGAGCGGCGGTGAATGTCGGCCGCGATTCGATCACCATCACCGGACCCGAGCAGTTGGAGGGGATTGAGGTGGATTTGTCGGCGATGCCGGACACCGCGCAGACGCTGGCGGTTGTCGCGCTCTTCGCCGACGGCCCCACCACGATTCGCGGGCTGCATACGCTGCGCGTGAAGGAGACGGATCGCATCGCCGCGCTGTCGGCGGAGTTGCGGAAATTGGGGGCGGCGGTGGAGGTGGAGCGGGATGATCTGACGATCACGCCGCCCGATGCGATCCGCCCGGCTTCAATCGCGACGTATGATGATCATCGCATGGCGATGAGCTTCGCGATCGCGGGGACAAGGACGCCGGGCGTGCGGATTGAGGATCCGGGATGCGTGAATAAGACGTATCCGAGGTTTTTTGAGGACTTGGCGAGGTTGCGAGGAGCGTAAAGCGCGTTGGACACAGGGAGTGTAACTCTCATGTTGCTATAGCGTCTGACCATGTCCCGACCGGCCGGCGTGGCCACTTCAACGGCCAACTCTTGCTCCCTCTCCGGGT
>DASRLH010000426.1:0-6521 GCA_035648595.1 Tepidisphaeraceae bacterium | reverse complement strand
TCCGCTTTGATGCTGCGCGCTATTCGCCCCCTTCCAAGGCGCTGGCGCCTGGGGCCCGTGCAACCACCTCGCGCCTGAACCCCATACTCGTGCCCAGCATATAATAAAGCAACCGGCGAGCCGAACGGCATTACCGATTTCCTGCGCTTCCGACGGACGCGAATCGATCCGCAAATCAATTTCGAATGGAAACTCCACGACCTGCCCGACCCCTCCGTCGGCCACGACAACTTCTCGATCTGCTGGAGCGGCTGGATCAAAGCGCCGCGCGCGGGAAGATACAAATTGGCAGCGCATGTGGACGATGCGCTCTACGTTGAGATTGATGGGAAAATGGTGTTTGACAAGTGGGGCGCGGGCAGCTCTGAATATCAGGCCGATGTGAACTTAACCGGCGCCCTGCAATCGATGGTTATTTGCTACGGGCAAGTCAGCGGCAGTGCGTATCTGATCTTGTCATGGACCGGGCCGGGATCGAGCGCCAAGGTGGTGATTCCGCCATCAGCCTTCTGGCATGATCCAATTGATGCCGCCGGCAATGCATCTGGGCCGCCGATCGAGGCGATGCCCGCCGACGCGGTGATCCTGCAAGGCCATCACTACCGCGTATTCGAGGAGAAGATGCCCTGGCAGGCGGCGCAGCGCCGCTGCCGATGGATGGGCGGGCACCTTCCATACCCGAAAATGGAGGCGATCGTCCGACCGCTCAATGAGCTTTGTCGCGGCCAAGCCGACGACGTCTGGATCGGCGCCACCGACGAGGGGCACGAAGGAGACTGGCGCTGGGCGGACGGCTCGAAAGTACTCACCGACGGCTGGCATTCCGGCCAACCCGATGGCGGCATCAATGAGAACTATATGTCCATCCAAAAAGATGACGGCTGGAATGACAACCACATGTTCCATTTCTTCGCCTGCGAATGGGATCGATGACGGCCCTCGCAAACTCCGTTGCCACCGCAGCGCTTGCATTCCCCACGCGGTTCCCCAGAATCAGTGGTATTAACCAAGGAGACCCCAATGCCAATGATGGATGCGTTAACCGATGTGCTGGCCGGCAATATGGAAATGCTCAAAGCCACCGTGGCGGATTTGAGCGAGCAGGAGATGCTGATCCGGCCAGTGCCCGGCGCCAATCACGCCGCCTGGCAACTGGGACACCTGGCTTGCTCGGAGCGGTCGATGGTGCACGCGATCAATCCCGGCGCGGCCGCCGACCTGCCGGCCGGCTTCGTCGAGAAATTCAGCAAGGAAACCGCCAAGTCGGATGATCCCAAGGCGTTTGCCAGCAAGGAAGAAATCCTCAACGCGCTGATGAAGATGCGGGCGGCGACAATCGCCTGGGCCAAAACACTGACGCCCGCCGACCTCGAGAAGCCGGGCCCCGAACGCATGCGCCGAATGGCGGCGACCGTGGGGCACATGGTCGCCTTCATCCCAAGCCACGCGGCAATGCATGTGGGGCAGATTCAAGTGCTCCGCCGAAAGCTGGGACGACCGGTGATGTTTTAAGCCAGCGGGAAATGCGTCTGGGCTTCAATGGCGAGCAGGCGGTTGTACTTGGCGAGGCGTTCGGAGCGGGTGATGGAGCCGATCTTGATGTGGTCGGCGGACCAGCCGACCGCCAGGTCCGCAAGCCAGTTGTCCTCGGTTTCCCCACTGCGGGCGCTGATGGTGACGGACCAACCCGCCGCACGGGCCATCGCCAGCGCCTGCGCGGCCTGGGTCAACGTGCCGATTTGATTCACCTTGAGCAGCAGGGCATCGGCACAATTGCTCTCGATGGCGCGGGCGATGCGCTGCGGATTTGTGCAGAGCAGATCATCCCCAAGAACAAGTGCCCGGCCGCCCACCGCCTGGCGCAGAGCCGGCCAGTGCTTCCAGTCGTCCTCGGCCAGCGCGTCCTCCAGGCTGATGATCGGATATCGATCGAGCCAGCCGATGACGCGATCGATCATTTGTGGCGGGGAAAGCGAAACGCCGTCCAGGCGATAGCGTCCATCGCAATAAAAGTGGCTGGACGCCAGATCGACGGCCAAGGCGACATCGCGGCCGGGATCAAGCCCCGCGGCGTGAATTGCCTCTACCGCATCGCCCAACATGGCATCGGCATTCGGGAATGGCGGGGCCAGCCCGCCCTCGTCGGCCACCAGCGGGCGCGAGGCGTATTTCTGGGCGCAGAGCTTCGCCGCCGATTGATACACGGCATACGTGGCGGCCAGTGATTCGTCGATCGTCATGGCGCTGCGCGGCACGAGCAACACATCCTGGATACGCACCTGCCCGCCGGCATGCTTGCCGCCGCTGAAGAGATTGACCGTCAACCGCGGCAATTGGCGCGGCGAGCCACCGATGAGGTGGGCAAAATGCTGATACAGCTCGACCCCCTGGGCCGCGGCTGCCGCGCGGGCGAAGGCGATGGATATCGCAAGAATCGCGTTCGCGCCAAGCCGGGATTTATCTTGCGTTCCATCGAGCGCGAGCAGTGCCTCATCCAACTCGCGCTGATTGTCAAACTGTCCGCCAATCAATGCGCGGGCGAGGGGCCCGTTCACATTCTCGACAGCCCGGCGGCAGCCCAGGCCGCCATAGCGGCGCGGATCGCCGTCGCGAAGTTCCATCGCCTCGGCTTTGCCGGTTGATGCGCCCGATGGCACGGATGCCCACGCCTCCGGCCCCAGCTTCAACTTGCAACACGCCGCCACCGTCGGCCGTCCGCGGCTGTCGAGAATCTCAAGGCCAGACAGGCTCTCAATTTCAGGCAAGCGATACTCCTTGAAGCTACACCGGGCCGGAAAGACGATTCACCGCAGAGACGCAGAGAACGCGGAGAATTCGGGAACAAGCACTCGATTTTCGGTAGATCGATTGCAATTATAAGTCTAGACTAAATAGATGGATGCTCTAAAATGGTCCAACGTGAGGCGATTCTTTGCGTCTCTGCGTCTCAGCGGTGAATTCTTCTTCCATGTCAATCAGCACCTTCCCGATCGGCCCCTGCGCCAGGCGCGCGAAGGCGGCGGGGAGTTGGTCGAAGGGGAAGACCTGATCGACAATCGGCTTGGCGCCAGAGGAATTGAGCAGCGCGAGAATGGCCTGCCACGCCTGGCGGCTTTGGGAATTGGTATACGAACCGACCGCCACTCCGCCCACGCGCAGCCGGCGGAACAGGAGGGCGGCCGTGTTGAACTCCGGCACGGGCCCGCCAAGCCGTCCGACCACGCTTATTTTCCCCCATTCGCCAAGCGTCTCGAGCATTTGCGGGAATAGCGGCCCGCCGATGTTGTCGATTGCCAGGTCCACGCGCCGGCCCTTGAGAAATTCCCTGGCTTGTTTTTGCCACGCGGGTTCGTTCGGATCGAAGATTGCCGCGGCGCCGATTGCCAGCAGCGCCTGGCGCTTCGAGACGCCGCGTGAGAGGGCGAGCACTGTATGTCCCATCGCCGCGCCAAGCTGGATGCCGGCGACGCCAACCCCGCCTGAGGCGCCACTGATCAGCACGACCGAGGGGGGCCGTTCGCCCCATTGCGTGAGGGCCTGATAGGCCGTCAGATAAACGAGCGTGGCACCGGCGGCTTGTTGTGCGGTCCACCCGGCGGGGAGCTCCACCAGCGATTCGACCGGCACCGTTACTTTTTGTGCGAAAGTGCCCCATCGACTGACTCCGACTTCCCCCCGCAGGATGAGACGCGATTCGCCGATCCGCACGCCGGTCACACCCGGCCCCATCGCGATGACCGTGCCAAACCCATCGCGGCCAAGTACATGAGGCAAGGGCGGATGGGCCGGGTATTGCCCCTGGGCCAGATACCAGTCGGCAGGATTGGGCGCGGCAAATTGAACTTCAAGCAGTACCTCGCCCGCTGCCGGAACTGGATCGGCAACATCCGCCAGTCGCAGACGATCCGCCCTGCCCGGTTGATCGAGTAGCCATGCCTTCATTGGAAATCCGCCCTTGTTCTCTTGCGGTATATACAGGAAGGCCCGCCTGGAAACCAGGCGGGCCTTCTTTACGCTGCGAATCGCGGATTGGCGATTCGATGATCCAAACGGAACAACCTGAAGATTAGGTGCCGCCCTTGTCATCGGTGGGCAGGAGGTAATCGTCGAGTTGGTCGAAGGGCTGGGCGGGGCCTGCCTTGCCTGTCTCCGAGGTCGAACTCGTGCGAGCCGTGTAAATGTTGTCACGGAACGACGTGGTGGGAGTCACGGGGATAGGCGGACCGGCGAAGGGATTGGTCTGCCATTCCACATGGCAATCGCCGTACAGAACATTCTGGCCTTCGTTCTTGTGATTGTTGCTGTTACCCATCGCCATATCGCGCTGGCTGGAGGTATGGGTGACTTTCGTGACGCTATTGGGCGGATTGCTGCCGCCTTGGGTGCCGGGGTTGATGTCGGCCATCAGGGCGTCATCGCTGCTCAGTGTGTTATTCCACCGCCAGCCCGAGGAGACGGCGTTGACGCTGGGGAACATCACATCGACGCTGTAAGTCATGGTATTGCCCCAGGTGGAGCTCGAGGGGTTATCCTCGAAGTTGGAGTAATCCTGCGGGCGGTAGGAGGTAAAACCGCGATGGCCCTGGCTGGACGGGCAGACGAATACTTCCGGCGTGATGTCCGTGCTCTTGAGCAGCAGGAACAAACTGGCCGTCACGCAGTTCACGGGGACGGGCGGCGACGCGAAGCTGTTGGGGGTCCCACCCGGAGGGCCGCCGCCATTGGTTAAATCGACCGAGGCCGATGCGCTGCTGAAATACGTGCGCGGGAAGCTTCCGTCGTGATCCTGGTTGGCATACATGACCATGGCTAACCCGATCTGGCGGAGGTTGCTGGCGCACTTGACACGATTGGCGCGTTCACGGGCGGCGTTGAGGGCCGGCAGAAGGATGGAGATCAGGAGCGCGATGATCCCGATCACCACCAGCAACTCCACCAGAGTGAAGCCGCGAGCGCGACGCGATGCGGTAGGATGTAGCTTCATAAAGAAGCTCCTTTCAAAAAAGTGCCGCTAAACAACATCACGCCAGGCCGGTGAGGGATGGATGAACGGATTGCTGAATGCAGCGACAACGCTGCGAACCGGTGGGGCGAGTAGCCTTTAGCGGCGAAACAATTCGCGCCGGCGAACATCGCCGGCGCATGTCTTTAACGAAGAAACTAGCACGCAGGTTCATTTGGGGTTGACGGGAAAAGCCAAGTTCCGCCAAGGTTGTACGTTCAGCAGCGCCAACCCCGTATTCCTTCGCCAAGTTACCGTATTCCGCCAAGGCGTGTCAAGATAATAATTGCGCCGATTAAAGCGCATCCCCAACTTTAGACATTCCTAAGTGCCATAACTCGTTGATATGAAAATGTTTGCGACAATGCATCCCCAGCGAAAAAAAACATTAAATCCGTGTGCGGAGTTATTTAACGTTCGCATTCAAGATTTATTGCCGCGAACAGGATTACTTGACTGCTCCGGGTGTGCCCACACGCCCCACCGCTCCCCACGCTTCTATTCTCACTCGGCTGGCGCATCCGGCCCAGCGGGCTCGATGCGCGAGAGGCGCTGTTTTTCCCGAAGCTTCTGGATCACCAGCCGGGGAAGGATCGCCGATAGCCGCCGAACATCCCCTCCCAGCGCCACCACCTGGCGAATCAAACTGCTGCTGGTTAAGGCATATTGATCCCCGGCCATGATGAAAACCGTCTCAACGTCTCCAACCGCGCGGTTGGCCAGGGCGAGTTGAAACTCATATCGCAGATCGGATACGTCGCGGATGCCGCGCAAAATCGCGGTCGCCTTGGCCCTGCGAACGAAATCGACCGTCAGCCCCGTATATTTCTCCACGCGCACGCCCGGCGTATCGCCGACCAGCGTGCGGATCATCGCGACACGCTCGTCGATTGCGAACATCTCTCGCTTTTCGGGATTGATCCCCACCGCCACGATAAGCTGGTCAAACAAGGCCACCCCCCGGCGAATCACGTCCAGGTGGCCATTGGTAATCGGGTCAAACTGCCCCGGAAAGACCGCGACTCGCGTGGGCGCATCGACCATGCCGCTACATTAAACGCAATTGATATAAAGTGAAAGAAAACTCATTAGATGATACGATGAGGACATTCCCACACAAGGATCCTCGCCATGCCGCTTCAGGTTCGATTACGACACGCTTTGGGTGAACGTCTGATGGATCTTCCCGACCGCACCGCCGAGCGGCCATTGGTGGTGGGGCGCTCGCGGGAGGCGGATGTGAAGATTCCGTCGGTGACCGTCGCCGCCGAGCAATGCGCGTTATTCGTCCACGACGGCCAATGGGTGCTACAGGACACCAGCGGCGGCTCGACGCTCGTGAACGGCGCGCCCGCTCCCGGGCCCACTGCATTATGCATCGGCGACGTGATCGCGCTGGGCGGCGACGGTCACCGACGGAATCTTCACATCCGCCTCCCGCGAGCGCCCCACCACCAATGGCCGCTCGGCGGTGCGGTCGGGAAGATCCATCAGACGTTCACCCAAAGCGTGTCGTAAT
>DASRLH010000425.1:0-10745 GCA_035648595.1 Tepidisphaeraceae bacterium | reverse complement strand
CCAAAACCGCAAGTCCGACGGCCCACCCGGCTGGCTCACCCTCTGGCGCGGATGGAATGACCTTCACCTGATGGTCATGGGCGCGCGGGCGGCTGGACTGGAAAAAATGTGACGAAAGATGAGGCGTCTCGCCCGTGCGTGGTGCTTGGAGTTTAGGAATATCGCGATTCCTCGACCACCGCGCCCTCGGCACGGGCGAGACGCCCGTGATACGGTAACGGGCCGCGCCCAACGCCATTCGCGAGGTCGCGGACTACTGAAGTTTACAAATCGCGTAAACTCATTTTTCGAGGACGACGGGGGAGAGGCAATGTACAGATGACGTTACGCCGCAAATTATTGCTGATGAACGTGGCGTTGCTCGCCGGGCTGCTGGCGGTGGCGGCGGCGAGCCTTTGGGGGCTGCTTCGCCAGCGCACCCACGTCCGCGCTTCCATGGCCGAGTATGCGTCGCTGAAGTGGGTGGAACTGGCGGAATTGGGCGTCGTGAATGCAAAGGCCAAGCTTCACGAACCGGGCGCCACGCCGGCTCAGGCGGCGCCGCAACTGCGGGCCGCGCTCAAAGACCTGCGAACCTACAAGGCGGTCATTTCACAATACGCCAAGGTATTGCCGCCGGAGATCAACATAAATGAGCAAAACGACGTAAAGGCCCGGACCCGGTCGGCTTCCGCCAAACTCACCGCCCTGGTCTTCCTGCTGGACCCTCCGCGCCGCCGCATTGCCCAGACGCAGGCAGCGGCCCCGGCGATTGCGCCTCCCGCGCCCAGCACCGAGGAGGTTTCCGCGCGCGCCGATGAAGTCACCCGTGAATTGGCGGACCTGCTTCGCGTTTGCAACACGTTCATGAACACCACGCAACTGGAATCCGACCGCGACCTGCGCACGGCAATCGCGGGCGTCTGCTCGGCGGCTTGCGCGGTCGCGCTGTTCGCTTGCCTGGCCAGCGTCTGGCAGTACCGCCGGATCACGGTGCCGCTGCGGCTTCTGCGCGGATGGTCGCGTGGACTGGCCGCCGGCGATTTTTCGCGGCCTTACAAGCCGACCGGCGACCGCGAATTCCTCGAACTGGGCCGCGACCTCAACCAGATGGCCGGGGAACTCGAAGCCTTCTATCGCACCCTCAAGGAAATGGTGGACGCCAAGAGCAAGGAACTGGTCCGCTCCGAGCGGCTGGCCAGCGTCGGCTTCCTGGCGGCGGGCGTCGCGCATGAAATCAACAACCCGCTAAGCGTGATGGCCGGCTATGCCGAGCTCTCCGTCAAACGGCTGCGCCGCCTGGCCGATCCGGATTTGGTTGCCGACGTGCTGGGCTGGCAGGAAGTCATCCGCGCCGAGGCGTTCCGCTGCAAGCAGATCACCGGAAAACTGCTCTCGATGGTCAAAGGCGGCGGCCAAAGCCGCGAGCAGGTTTCCATCACGCGCGAGGTTTCGGAAGTGGCCATCATGGTTCGCGGCATCCGCGACTTCCGCGGCCGGCGGCTGCGCGTCGCCATTCACCCCGGCGATCCGCTGAACGTGCATGCCAACGCCAATGAGCTCAAACAGGTTTTGTTGAACCTGATGATCAACGCCCTGGAAGCCGTCAGCCCCGCCACCGGCGAAGTGATCATCGACGCCCGGCGCGATGACACATGGATCGAGCTTACCGTCCATGACAATGGCCGGGGCATGAACCGCGCCACGCTCGACCGCGTGTTTGAGCCGTTCTACACCGACAAGCGCGGCTCCGGCCAGCCGGGCACGGGCCTGGGCTTGTCGATCACCCATGCGATATTGAACGACCATGGCGGCATGATCCGCGCCGACAGCCCCGGCCCCGGCAAAGGCAGTTGTTTCACCATCCGGCTTCCCGCGTGCAGCGCGGATGCCGAGTCGCACGCGCCGGCCCCCAGGCTGCCGGCGCCGGAGACCAAGGCGCACGCGATTGCGACCACTGAGCACGCGCCGGCGCCCCAGGCGCCCGCGCCTTTGTCCAGGGACGCCGACGCCGCGCAAATACAGAAGACGGTTCCATGACATTGCTTCCCCACAGCCACGGCGAATCCCATGTCGATCCATCCTCGCGCGAGGACGCGCCGTCGCGCCCCGCCCGCGCCCCCGCGCCGCAGGCCGATCATCCGCTGGCCCGCGCCCAATGCCGCCGCACGCTGATCGTCGAGGACGAACGCCGGCTTCGGGAGATGCTGCACACGTCCATCCGCGAGATGGGCTTTGAGCCGACCGTGGCGGCGTCGGCGGAAGCCGCGCTGCGCCTGCTGGCCGACGCCAGTTTCGCGGTCGCGGTGCTGGACTTGAATCTGCCGGGCATGGGCGGCATCGAGCTGGCCGAGGCGCTACGGAAGCGCTGGCCGTTCATGCAGATCATCATCCTGACCGGCTTTGGCGATCTCGACGCCGCCCGGCGCGCCATTCACTTGGATGTCGCCGATTTCCTCACCAAACCCTGCGGCATGAACGAGCTGGAGCAGGCGCATTGCCGCGCCCAAACCCGCTGGCTTACCGCCTGGGCCGCCCAACACGCCGCCGAGGCGCCCGCCCCCCAACAGGAGCAAGACCCGTCACCGAAAATTCACCCGGAAGAAGCATCCGTCAACGCCGATTCCGGCGGCGGCGGTCCGCCGGTTGTATCCCTCGAAGAAATGGAGCGCCACCTCATCCTCGCCGCGTTGGAGCGCCGTCACGGCAACCGCGAAGCCGCCGCCGCCGACCTGGGGATCAGCCTTCGCAAGCTCTACTACCGTCTGCAGCAATACCAGCAGGCGGGGCTGATGCCGAGGGAATGGGAGGAGGAGGGGTGAATGGTTGTTCACGCATTCCCGCACACATTTCCGGCGCCCAGCGGATTCTTTGCGAAGCAGAGTTCTTCCACAATTCTCCCGCCGATCAGATGTTCCTGGATGATGCGTTCGGCCCCCTCGGGCGTCACTTTATTGTACCAGGTTCCCTCCGGGTAAACGACCGCCACCGGCCCATCAATGCAGATGCGCAGACAGTTGCATTTGGTGCGGTAGCAGGGGCCTTCGCTCCCCGAGAGGTTGAGTTGCTTCAAGCGCTTCTTGATATATTCCCAGGTCTTCTCGCCCTGCCCGGGCTCAGCGCAATCGGGTCCGATGCAAATGAAAAGGTGACGAGCCAATTTTCCGACGCCAAATTTCGCGGCGATTTCGGCGGGTGGATATCGTTGGGGGTTGGACATGGCGGGCTGATTGTAGCCGGCTTTGCCGGCAAGTTGTTCAAGCTCGTTTGTACGCTCCACACAGAAGACGGCCACGAATGAGCACGAATAGGCACGAATAATTCATCTTCATTCGTGTGCATTCGTGTCCATTCGTGGTTCCTTCCTTTTTGGGTTGAGGGCTCGCCCGCGCCGAGGTCTCTCGCTACTTCGCCCCCGCCGCCTCCACCGGCATCGGCGCTTGCTCCCTCGCCCGCAGATAGGCGATCAAATCGCGGATGTCCGAATCGGGGAAGGGGTCCACCAGGCCTTCGGGCATCATCGACAAGGGGCTGAGCCGGCGTTGCATGATCTCGGATTTGGGGATCACCAAATCCTGATTGGGCATCACCACCGTCACCGATTTGTCATCCTCCTTCTTCACGATTCCCAAAATCGTGCGGCCATCGGTGGTATCGATCTGCGTCGTGCGGTAGTCGGCGGGGATGATGGCGTTGGGGTCCACCACGTTTTCCAGGATGTAATCCAGGTCGGCGCGGTTGGAGCCGGTGAGGTCGGGGCCGACATGGCCGCCGACGCCGTACAGCGCGTGGCATTGCTGGCACGTTCGACTGAAAAGCAGCCGGCCATGCGAGAGGTCGGGCTGCTTGCCGGCGGCGTTGATCAGGCCCTTGAGCTGCGCAATCCGTTTCTTCTTGTCGGCGGGGCTGTCGCGCAATACGCCCCACACCTTCGTCACCTGCTGGTCGAGGCTCTTGTCATTGAGCGAGCGAAGCTGGCGGACGATGTCCGCCGACACATCGCGCGGCGCGATCTTTCCAGAGGCAATCGCGTCGAGCAGTACCTTCGCGTACGCCGGTCGCGCGGCGAGCGTAGACAGCGCATCCTTCTTCTGGCTGGGGTCGAGCGCCGGATAGACCTGCATGATGGCGGCGGGCGTTTTGGGATCATCGTAGCCGCCCAGGGCTCGCAGCGCGGGGCCGCGAACGTGCGCATCGGAAAGAACGCCGCGAAGAAGGGAGGGCAGCTTGGAGTCCTTAATTCCGGCCAGCGATTCAATCGCCGCCTGGCGATCGCCGGCTGAGGCGCCAGAGTCGGCTACAATCTTACGCGTCGCCTCAATGGCGCCTTCGCTGCCGAACGTCACAGCCAGAGCCCGCGCCTGCGCCTGCACCGCCGGGCTGGCGGCGTGCATCAGGCGCGGCTCGATTTCCTTCCATGCCGCCGGCATCGGCACGCTGCGGCGGCCCTGCAGGCTGTCGCGGATGCCGCTGAGCACCTGCATTTGGCGCGGCTCATCGTTGATCGCTCCCAGCGAAGTCACCAGCGTATCGGTGGCTTTGCCTCCAAGAGATCCGATCCGACGCACCGCGAACGTCAGCACGTTGGGCAGCTTCGATTCCGCCGCCAGCGAGAGCGCGCGTTGGGGGTCCGCCGCGCACAAAGGCTCAAGCGCGTACCAGTCCATCAACGGCAGATTGTGATCGTTGACATCCTCCGAATGTGCCAGCAGCGCGGCCAGGATATCCCAGCGCTGCGCCTCGGGCATGCGCTGAAGCGCCGCCGATAGATACAGCCGAACGACAGGCGATGCGTTTTCTTTGGCCAGCCGGGCAAATTCCTTCACCGCGTCGGCGGGGGGGTTCTTCTCTTCGCACAACAGTTGGATCGCCCAGGCGGCGACGTATGGCTTGTCGCTGGCGAGTTGCCGCATGAGCACATCCCGCGTCAATCCGCCCGTGCAATGCAGGGCCCACAGCGCGCGAAGCTTGTGGCCTTCATCGGGGTTGGATTGGAGGATTTCCAGCAGTTTTTGATTGGCGGCGGGATCGAGTTTGCCGGCGGCGGCGCGTTCCTGAAGCAGCCGCCGCGCTTCGCGCACGCGCCATTCGTGCGGCTCCAACTGCATATCCGCAAGCTGCGAATCGGTCGCTTTCGCGAGATCGATTTTCGTGGTCGGCGTATTGTTGTATACGACCTTGAAAATGCGGCCGTTGCTGCGATCAGGCACATCTGGATTTGTGGTGTGGCACTGGGTTTTGTCGTACCAGTCGATCATGTAAACCGAGCCATCCTGGTCATAGCGCAGGTTGACGATCTGGCTCCACAGATCATTGAAGACGATGAAATCCTTCCCATGATGCCCGACAAAACCCGAGCCCTTAGCCTCGGGGATATCCATGTTGATGCGGGCGCCGTGGATGTTGTTCATGAAATACTGGCCGACGAATTGCGAAGGCCATGAGCCGCCCAGATAAACCATCAGCCCCGCATGCGCATGCCCGCCGCCGGCCGAGGCGGAGCGGCCATTGGCGGCCCAGGGATTTGCCGCCGCCACCCAGTGCAGATGGTCGGCGATCGTCTTGATGTCATCGTAAACGTACGGGTTGTCATGCTGTCCGCCCTGGCGCTGGTAGTGCGCGCCTTGGATCATGTGCCAGAGATGCGGGATCACACAGGCTTCGATGATGCACTGGCCCTTGTCATCGAAATCCACGCCCCACGGATTGCTGGTTCCCTCGGAAAACCGCTCGAAGACATGGCGGATCGGATGGTATCGCCACACGCAGCAGTTGATGTGAATGCGATCCTTGCGCGGCGTCCCCGGCTTGCCAACATACGACTGTGTGAACACGCCCTGGCAGCCGTACATCCAGCCATCGGGCCCCCAGCAAAACGTGTTGAGCGTTTCGTGCGTATCCTGATAGCCGAAACCATCGAGCAGCACCTGCGCGGGGCCGGCGGGCTTTGGGGTGTCGGCGTTCAGATCGGTCGGGATAAACAACAGGTAGGGGGCCGCGCCCACGTAGACGCCGCCGAAGCCCACTTCGATGCCGCTAGCCAGATTCAGCCCCTCCATGAAGAGGGTGCGCTTGGTGAAGTGGCCGTCCCCTTTCTCATCCTCGAAAACCAAAACGCGATCACGGCCCTTGCCGTTGGGCGCGCGCTGCGGATAGGTCATCCCTTCCACCACCCATAGCCGGCCCCGCGCATCAATCGTGAACGCGATTGGCTGGCGAACGTCCGGCTCGCCCGCATAGAGCCTGGTCTTAAAGCCCGGGGGCAGGTCCATCACCTCCGCCGCCTTCTCCGGTGGGATGCCCGCATATTTGAAAATATCCCCCTGCGTCACTTCTTGAATCGGCGCCTGTGGCCGATCCGCGAACTTCGGCTGCTGGTCGTAAAATACAAAGTTGTCAAAGTTGATATGGCCCCAGTGGCCCTTGCGCTCATCCACGATGCGGATGAAAATGTCCTGCCCCATCAGCTTGCGCAAATCCACGGCGACTGGCCGCAGCTCCTCGCTTTCATTGCCGATGGCCTTGAAGAACACCTTTTTGTCCGCAGTTGAAACCAATTCCACGCGCTCCTCGGGCCAGGGTCCGCCGGCCACCATGAAGCTGCCCCAGGGATGGGTTACCTTGAAGGGGACGCTGGTGAGGGTGCCGATGCCATCGTCGCCATGCACCTCGAATCCGCCGATCCAGAACTGCCCCTGATGCCCGCTGCGCATGTCGGAGCGCCGGCGCGAGACGGTGTCGCCGCGAATGGGCTGGCCGTCGAAGGCGTCGCCGGTTGCCGTCCAGTCCTTGAGCGTGCCGTCCTCAAAATCCAAATTGAGCGGCTTGCCATCTTTTCCCAGCGGCTTGATTTCCTTGTTCGCCGAGTCAGCGGCAAACGACGCGGGCGCCATCGACAAAACAAACCCCAGCGCCAGCGACAAAAGCACGACTCCCGGCACCAAACACCACGACACACAGCGGCGATAAATCATGAGCTGCCTCGTTGGCGAACACGTTTGTGAATGAGTTGAACGATCACGAGTGCGCCTGCACACGCGAGCCGGCAAATCTACCGCGCCCGCCGCCGATGTCCACGGCAGGCCGCGCGCATTGCCCCGATTCGTCCGCAACCGCCGCGCCGCGTCGTAGAAGCGGCGTCCTCGCCGCTCTCTCCCCGGTCGCGTCATGAAGCGACGGGGACGTCGCTTCTATTTGCGCCGCGCGTCGCTGCGATCGGCCCGCTACCGCCGGGCAGCGCCGTAGAAGCGGCGTCCTCGCCGCTTCCTCGCCGGTCGCGTCATGAAGCGACGGGGACGTCGCTTCTACTTGCGCCGTACGTCGCTGCGATCGGCCTGCTACCGCCGCGCTGCGACGTAGAAGCGGCGTCCTCCCGGAAGTCCAGCCTTGCCTTACGTGCTGGGGCGCGATTAACTGCCGGGCATGGCTTTGCCGCCCCGCATTCTTTACGCCGCTGGACCGGGGGATGTGATTGGAACCTATCGGCATTGGAAGCAGGGACACGATGATCCGTCGCAGGTCGCCGTCACCTATTCCGGGCAGTTTTACTCGCTTTGCCGGGATCTGGGCGCGCGCGGCTATGTGATCTCCTATTGCCCGCGCCGCGAGCGAATTGTCGATGGCCCGTTCATCATCGAACACCGCCCCCTGCGCTTCGGCAAAGGCCCGGGAGCGTTATATCACCTGGGCCAACTTTGGTACGGCCTACGGCTCACCCTCTCGGCCATTTGCTTTCGCGCCGACTTCGCCATCATCTCCGGCGGAGCGCATTGGTTTAGCCTGGGGCTGCTTCCCTGGTTTGGCGTGAAGGTGGTGCCGACGCTGCATTGCGTGCTGTGGCGAAAGGGCCAGCCGCCCACGGGCCGGGTAGGCCGGACCATTCAATCGCTCAACGGGCGTTTTTTTCGCAAATCGACTGCCGGGGTGCTGAGCCTCTCGAACGATATCTCACAGCAACTTTCGGAACTGTTGCGCACAACCCCCAAACGCGTGCTGCCGTTTTTGCCGACCTACCGCCGCGAATCGTTTGATGGCTTGGCTGATGCGCCGGCGCCGCCGCCGTTCCGGGTTTTTTTTGCCGGGCGGATCGAACGCAATAAAGGCGTCTTCGATGTGCTGGAGATCGCACGGCGCTTCCAGGCCGATGGGCGGACCGACATCGAATTCGACCTGTGCGGTGAAGGCAGCGCGCTGCCCGAATTGCGAAGCCGGATCGAACGGGCCGGCCCAGCCCTCGCCGCCCGGTTTCGTTGTCACGGGCATGTGGAAAAGCCCCGCATGCGGCAGATGTACGCCACCGCCCACATCATCATCGCTCCAACCACCAGCGACTTCATCGAAGGGTTTAACAAGGTGGTCGCCGAAGGCGTGTTGGCGGGCAAGCCGGTGATTACTTCCTCGATTTGCCCAGCCTTGGAGTATGTGCGCGATGCGGTTGTGGAAGTGCCTCCCAACGACGTAGCCGCCTACGGCGACGCTATCCTGCGCCTGCGCGACGACGCAGCGCTATACGAAGCCAAACGCCAGGGCTGCGCCACTTCCCAGCCCCCTTTCTACGACGCGGTCCGCGGATGGGGAGCAGCGGTTCGCCGAATGGTCACGGGGGAAGGATGAGCGGCGCCTTGAGAGCGGGCTCACACATTCCGGCGCGATAAAAATCAGTAAAATGCCGAGCATTTGGTGGGGCAGGCATTCTTGCCTGCCATCGAATCGCGAGTGGGCGGCATTCCTGCCGCTCCGAGCGATTCGATAATGCTCGGCCAGACCAATCCGCTGGAAAGCCGAGAATGCCATCGACTGTGATTCGACGGGCCCACCGAAATCAGATTCACGGCAGACAAAAATGTCCGCCCCACCTTTTGGATTCAACCTGAAATTGCGACCTCGACCGCGCCCGCCGCAACCACGCTTGCCGCCCATCGTTGTAAACACCATTGATTCCACAACAATACTCCCCAATGAACGGCCTTCTCCATCATCTCGCCCTCACGCTCAAGCTCAACTTCCGCAGCAAGCAGTCGATTGTCTACGGCTACCTCGTTCCCTTCTTTTTTCTGCTGGCGTTCGGCAGCGTGTTCCACAGCACCAGCACCAAGATCCCGCCGCTCACGCAGCAGATGGGGCAGTTGATCACCGTGACCATCCTCGGCGGCGCGTGCTTCGGCATGCCGACGGCGATGGTTGCCGAGCGCGAGCGCGGCGTGTGGCGGCGCTATCGCCTGCTCCCCACCGCCACCGCCGGCATCATCCTCAGCGCCATGATCGCGCGCTTTCTCATCATCCTTTCCGCGGTCATTTTGCAATACGCGCTGGCGTGGTGCATCTATCGAACGCCGTTGCCGCAGCATCCGTGGCAGATGCTGATCGCCTTCACCTTCGTCTGCTTCGCGTTCCTGGCGCTGGGGCTGGTGATCGCGATGCTCGCCGACAATGTCCCTTCCGTGCAGGCGCTTGGGCAGGCGATTTTTCTGCCGATGATCATGATCGGCGGCGTGGGCGTGCCGCTCTACGTTTTGCCAAGTTGGGCCCAGCACGTCGCGGCGTTCCTGCCCGGCCGCTACGCGGTCGAGGCGCTGCAAACCTGCCAGCGCGGCCACGGCCTGGTCGGCGGGCAATTCAACCTGCTGGCGCTGACCATCATCGGCCTCTCCGCCCTGCTGGCGGGCGCGAAATTATTTCGCTGGGACATCGGCCAAAAGATCACCATCCCCGCTCGCGCCTGGGTGGCCGTCGCGGTAATCGCCTGGGCGGGAATCGGCTTGGCCGCTGAAAGGACCGGGCAATTGAGAATTGCCGCCGCTTCCCGCGAGCCGCTCGAAGGCCCCGCCGGCGCGATTCTGGGCGCGGGATCAGGCGCGTCCAAAGCGTCAAAAAAACCGAACGCGTTCGGATCGGCAAACACCCAATTACCCGCCGCCACACAAATCGCACAAGTGCCGAATCCTTCCGTCGGCCCCACAACGACCGCCCCCTCCGACACCGATGCGACAGCCGAGCCCTGGCAGAAGATCACCAAGGCGCAGATTGCCGCCATCACCTATGACGACGTGCCCGATGACCAGGGCACCGTCTCCCCGCTGGCGCCGGACCTGA
Source organism: Tepidisphaeraceae bacterium (assembly GCA_035648595.1). Taxonomy (GTDB): domain Bacteria; phylum Planctomycetota; class Phycisphaerae; order Tepidisphaerales; family Tepidisphaeraceae; genus RYN-428. The sequence goes on along the minus strand of DASRLH010000425.1, from coordinate 674 downwards.
GCAATCTCGACGACGATGGCAAAAAACGCCTCGACGATCTGAAGGATGCCCTTCCCGATTGGCCTCCGGCGTCGGTGCAGGATGTGCCGCAGCGCGTGCGGAATCTGCTGTCGGTCTGCGCCATTCCCGATGTGGTGGAAGACCCCAACGAGTCCACCATTCCGCTCATTGTTTTCGATCTCCTCAAGAGTACGATCCAGAAGCCGGACCTGGAAAAGGCCCTGGCCTACATCATCCTAAACCCGGATGCCGGCACGGTGCCGACCGACCTGAAAGACCTGAAGGAAATCAATTTGCCGGACCAGGTGGTGCCCGAGCAGGCGGTGCGCGAGCGTGAGGGGTTTTACGCGAAGAAGCTGTTGTTTCGGTTGTTGGATAAGAAGATCAAGGAATAGCGGTAGCCGGCGCGCAACACGCGTGTTGCATCTCCCCAATATCGACACCCCCTTTGGCGACCCCGCCAGAGGGGTTCATGCGACGCCGTGCAACTAAATGCAACCAAAATCGCGGTGGTGCGGTGCGCTTTGTTACAATTTGTTAATGCCGTTCGGCACGGCGATTGATGGCGGGGCGGCGATCCTAACAAAAGCCGTATTGCGCTGGCGGCGGGTTCGTGGCACGATCCGGGACGATGGAACAGGAACTACAGGACAAGGACGTCCGGGGACTTAAGC
>DASRLH010000424.1:0-2037 GCA_035648595.1 Tepidisphaeraceae bacterium | reverse complement strand
GTACCCACGAAACATTTTGCGGCGCGATGAAGCTTGCCGCTCAGATAATGATGTCGGCGGAATAGGAGCCACGCCTCGCGGCCGGCACGATGGATTCGCAGGCGGATGGACGGGCGCCAAAGCCGCCCCCTTGCGAGCAGGCCGCTCGCCATGTCCAGCACCCAGTCGGGCTGTAGCCAGGGAACGACATCATAGTGACATGTGACGGCAACGAACCTACGGTTGATGCGCCCATTGCGAATGGCACGAGCGACGGCCGCCGAGCCGATGCGGGCGACGGTGCGATCCACAACGCTGGTGAATTCATCGAAGACTACCAATGGCGCGGCCTGATTCAGGTTTTGTGCGCGTGCCCCATTTTCCGGAGCGGGGCATTGACGGATGGTGGGGCGGACATTCTTGTCTGCCGGCGAATCGGTGAGTGGAGGACATTCTTGTCCTCCCGAACCGATTCGAATCCGCTCGGCGGGGCACGAATGCCCCGCACTCCCGGATTCGGGCAGACAGGAATATCTGCCCCACCAAACCCCGGGGATGTCAACAAGCAGGGCCCGCGCCAACTCGCAGCGAAACTTCTCCCCGTTGCTCAACACCGCAAACGGCTTAAGCCAACTCCGCGGGCTGCTGAAGCCGACGGCGGTGAGAACGCCGATGATGTCGCGGATGGGCAGGTCGCCGAAACCGTCGATCACCGCGCGATCCGTGGGCCAGTCGCCGGGCTGGTATAGTTGGGGGCCAAAGGCTTGCCGGGCGATGGCGGTTTTGCCGCTGCCGGAGGGGCCGACGATCACGCCGATATCCCAGGGCTCGTCGAGACTGGGAAGCTCGGCGACGAAATTTTCCGTCAGCTCTTCCTCGACCGGCAGGTCGAACATGCCGGCGATCTGCTGGACGCGGAAGCTGTCCTTGAGAGGGCAGCGCAAATGGATGTTGATGCGGGGCATTGCGTTGTTTACCGCACGGGCGCGTTTTCCTTCCCCTGGCGCTACGGGGGTTCTCTTACTCCACAGGCACAGCGGTCCGATAAAGCGACGAGACGTCGCTTCTACGCGTGGCGCGAACCGCGTGGAGCAGCGATGAAACTGCTTTCACGCCAACCGTAGAAGCGGCGTCCCCGCGTCCCCGCCGCTTCTCTTCTGATCTGTTGGCGTACCGCGGGAAAGGAAAGGTGGTTCTGTGCCGCCGGGCGCTTTAACTCCACAGACGCAGCGCTTCCATGAAGCGACGAGACGTCGCTTCTACGCAGGGCGCGGACCGCGTTGGCCAGCGGTGAAGCTGCTTTCACGCGAACCGTAGAAGCGGCGTCCCCGCCGCTTCTCTTATTGCTCGACCCAGCTTGCCGGGCGAAGTGCGCGGCTCACAGCGTCAACACCCTGCATTTTCGCCGTTCCGCGATCATCCGTGCATACAGCATCTTCTGATCCGCCTCATCACGGCAACTCACGATGATGCGGTATAAAGGAAGGATGGGCCGCCACACGGGCAACTCATCTGAGCGGGGAGCAGGGGCGAGAGCTTGTGATGTGCCTGTCCTGGCATGTGCGGCTTTGATGGGTCTTTTAGATGGCATTTCAGAACTTGGAACACTTAGATTTCATCGACCACCGCGCCGTTGGCACGGGCGAGACGCCCGTGATACGTTGGCGGGCTTCCTTCTTGGCGTCTATTGTTGTTGTGAAGACCGCGTCGGTTTTGTGAATTTTCCTCGTTTGGATTTGCTTCGGATTTCGTGCTTCGGATTTCGGATTTTCCTAAAGGTACATCCCCAACACCTCCGGCAGTGCATACGTCGAAGCACTCCCGGTAGTAAAAGTCACCCACGGCCCATTCGCCATCCGCGCCTGGTATCTGGTTCCCTTCAGCAATGACACTTGAAGCGATGCCACGGAATTACTTGTCGCTGTAAATGCAGTTTGATCATAGCTATCGGTGGCGGCTTGCGGGTCGATAAGCTGGAAGGTGAGGGTCATCGCCGGCAGCGGATTGCCTTGGCCGTCACGGGTGGTGAGGTAGGCGGTGGTTTGGCTGGGGGAGACG
>DASRLH010000423.1:0-8062 GCA_035648595.1 Tepidisphaeraceae bacterium | reverse complement strand
CTGTAAAAACGAATCCATGGCGCTGTCCTTTCGGTGAGTGGTTTTTTATCCAAACTCACTTTATCGAAAAGGCCAGCGCCTTTGTATTCCTACATTTGGTTGTGGCCGAAGCGCAGCGAGGCCACGCTGAGTGGCTTTGTGACTCTGCGCATATTTTGCCATAGTGTGAAGCAATGCGCTGATAGTATTACGCGCGTTTAACAATTTTGCAGCACGCGCCCCACATCCGCTTTCATATCCAGTACCGCCTGCTCCACGCATTTGATCCAGTCGCTGCCGGCGGTTTGAGAATATTTACTGTCCCGGTAAGCGTACAAAATGCTTCGGCTCGCCGAGACCAATGCGCCTTGGCCGTTCACAAACGCCGCGCGGGTCATGTCGGCGGTCGCGCCTTGCGCGCCATAGCCGGGCAGAAGAAAAAATGATTTGGGCAGCCGCTGTCGCAGGCTCAACATGGTCTGCGGCTGAGTCGCGCCGACGACCGCGCCGATCGAGCTCCACCCCCGCGATCCGACCAGCCCTTCGGACGCCGCCAGCGGAGCCAGCTTCTCGGCGAGCATCTCCGACCAGGTTCGCCCATCCGCCAGCTTCACGTCCTGCAACTCCGCCGACCCGGGGTTGCTCGTGCGCACCAGCACGAAAAGGCCTTTGTCGAACATGCGGGCGGTTTTCAGGAACGGCTCAAGCGTGTCCAGGCCGAGCATCGGATTCACGGTGATGGCGTCGGGCACCACAATGTCGGCATCCAGCGGATCGGCCAGATCGGCCAGATGCGCCGCCGCGTAGGCGGAGGCGGTCGAGCCAATATCCCCGCGTTTCACATCGCCGATCACCAGCAGGCCCAGTTCGCGCGCCTCGGCCACAAGGCTGTAATACGCCTCGACGCCCTCCCACAGGAACTGCTCGAAATACGCCGACTGAAACTTCACGACCGGCACATGCGGCGCCACCGCGCGCAGCACCGCGGTCGTAAACGCGAAGACCGCATCAATCGCCGCCTCGCGATCGCCCAGGTTGCGGCTGGCCGCCTCCCCCGCCACCGCATCCGGGAGCATCTCATAAATCGGGTCAATCCCCACGCAGATCGGCGATCCCTTCGCCTCGATTGCCTCAATGAGCCGGTCGGCAAACAGTTCTGACATGATGCCGATAATATGGGATGGTTCCTGCCCCGTCGAATCAGGCCAAGAGAATTCGAGTGTGGCGGTCCATTATGCGTGACACGGGCGTCCCGCCCGTGTTTCGGTGCCACAGGTCGCGGTACCCCGAGACCTGTGCGGTGAGCGAAGAGGCACAGGTCTGCGAGTACGCCGACCTGTGGCACCGTCGTACGGAAACGATACACCAACATGATAAATGCTCTATCCATCCAACGCGCACGGGCGGGACACCCGTGTCACAATTGAGGTTGCTTTATCCGGCCTGACGCCTCGTGGTTTTGCCATCTCCACGATGCCCGCGTTGTTCAAAAACTGCGCAAAAAGCCGGGCCCTGCCTCGCGCATACCGCCTGAACCGGCAATCGCCGGGGCAGGTGGGTTGTCGCGCTGGGGCGGGCCCGATTTTATTTTGCGATTGATTAGGCGTGGCTGGGCCGGGCCTCGGGCGCGGGGCGCCCGGGCCGGCAGCCGGCGTTTACCGCTTGCGGCGGTCGCGGCGCGCTTTGCGCTTCTTGCTGCCGATCTTGCGGCGGCGGCGGGGCTTGGACATCCGAACTCTCCTTTCAATTTGCTAAATGGCCTGCTGGGCGTCCGTCTAAAGAGCCGCGTACGGTATCCTCACGCCGGCCAATCGTCCAGCCGTCGCGCTTTTCTCATTCCTTTTATATTTCGCCCGTGGTATCATGCCCTTCCGTTACGGGCACAACGGTTGCTATTGACATCTCGAACCACTCGCCGACTGGAGCTTTGCGATATGATTAAGCTCGATTTCGGTAACGTGTTGCTGAAGCCCTCCCACCGCCGCCAACTCATGGCATGGCTGCGCCGATCTCTTCGGCTCGGGAGCAGGCTTGGCGATTTTCTGCTCCACATCACGCTTCACCGCAGCGGCCATCAGTACGAAGTGCGGGCCACAGTGCATGACCGATCCGGCGATTTCCATTGCCGCTCGCGCCAAAGCGACTGGCGCGGCGCCATGCGCGAACTGATCCACTCGATCAGCCAACATGTGCATGCGCAATGCCTGCGGCCATTGACTTAAGCCGCCATCGGGTTCAGCCACGATGTGGATGTTCGCCGGTGTGATGAACGGTGACGAGTGATGAGTGAACCGTGACAAGGCAGCAGCGTTGCCTCTCGTCACGGTCGCTCATCTTCCGCCTCTCGTCACGGTTCACTCATCACTCATCACTCATCATCATCCCGGCATACCTGAGTCCCTTCATTTAGAAGCACCCACCAACTGCGGCGCATACGTCGCCACCAATTCCTTGATGGATCCGCCCATCATGTTCCAGCGATCCGAATCGCCGCGGAACACCGACCGCCAGAAATGGACGGCCTGCTCAAAGCTGATGTGCGGCGGCAGCGGCGGCACTTCCGGGTCGCTCATCACTTCAACCAAATACGGGCGGTTGCCCGTCAGGGCCTCGTCCAGCGCCGCGCCGATCTCGGCTGGATGCTCGATGCGCACGCCGCCCAGTCCCACCGATTGGGCATATTGTGCATAAGGAAAATCCGGCAGCGATTGGGAGGCATCGAACTTGGGATCGCCATTCATGATGCGCTGTTCCCAGGTCACCTGGTTGAGGTCGCGGTTGTTGAGAATCAGGAAAATCAGCCGGGGGTCCTTCCATTCCTTCCAGTACTTGGCGACGGTGATGAGCACATTGTTTCCGTTCATCTGCATGGCCCCGTCGCCGACGGTTGCCAGAACAGGACGATCGGGGAACGCAAATTTGGCGGCCAAGGCATAGGGGCTGCCGGGCCCCATCGTCGCAAGGTTGCCGGAAAGACTGGCCATCATTCCCCGGCGGATCTTCAAATCGCGCGCCCACCAGTTGGTGCTCGACCCTGAATCAGCACAGAGGATCACATTGTCCGGCAGCTTGGGCGAGAGCTCGTGAAACACGCGCTGCGGATTAACCGGATTGGCGTCCACCATCGCCCGCGCCTCAAGCACGGGCCACCACTTTGCCATCTCCCCCTCGATCATCTTCTGCCAGGAGCGGTCTGCCTTGCGCTTCAGCAACGGCAGAAGCGCTTCGAGAGTGAGCTTGGCATCGCCATGCAGGTTCACCTCGCAAGGGTAGCGGAGGCTAAGCTTGCGGGCATCGCGGTCGATCTGCACGCCGCGCGCCTGGCCTGGCTTGGGGAGAAACTCGGCGTAGGGAAAGCTGGTGCCGACCATCAGCAGCGTGTCGCACTGCATCATCATGTCCCAGCTTGGCTTGGTGCCCAGCAAGCCGATCGAACCGGTGACATACGGAATATCATCCGGCACCGCCGCCTTGCCCAACAGCGCCTTGGCCACGCCCGCGCCAAGCAACTCTGCCGTCTGGATCACTTCGTCGGTGGCGTTGAGAGTGCCGGCCCCAACCAGCATGGCGACCTTCTTGCCCGAATTAAGAACCTCGGCGGCGCGCAGCAGATCTTCCTGCTCGGGGATGATGCGCGGCGGCGCGTAGCCCACGCCGCTGTAGGTGACGCCGTGCTTGCGCGGCGCCTCCTCTTCCATCGCCAGTTCCTGCACGTCCGCGGGAACGATGATCGTGCAGACGCAGTGGCGGGCCATCGCCGTGCGGAACGCGACGTCCACCAGCGTGCGAATCTGCGCCGGATGGTTCACCTGCTCGACGTATTCCGACACGTCCTTGAACAACGTGACCAGATCCACCTCCTGCTGATAAAACGCGCCCAATGACATGCGTTTCTGCTGGCCGACAATGGCAACCACCGGCTGATTATCCAGCTTGGCATCGTACAGCCCGTTGAGCAGATGAATCGCCCCCGGCCCGCTGGTCGCCAGGCAAACGCCGACTTCGCCGGTGAACTTGCCATGCGCGCACGCCATGAACGCGGCGAGCTCTTCGTGCCGGGCCTGAATGAAGCGCGGTTCATCCTTCGCCCGCCCCATCGCGCCAAGGATGCCGTTGATTCCATCGCCTGGATACCCATAAATCCGCCGGACGCCCCAGGCTTTAAGGCGTCCTAAAAGAAAGTCACTCACGTTCTGTGCCATGATCGTACTCCTTCGTGTATGGCTCCCCATCCATTTCCAGAATACGCGGCATGGCTGTAAGAGGTAATGCCGGAAATTTTGAAGATTTGAAATCCCGGCGAATCCCCACATCGAACCGGGATCGCTCTTGATATCAAGGTAGAAAAGGTGGCGGCGAGTTGAGCCGTAAGCCTGGGTGAAAAGGCCGAGGCCGGATTCGAACCGGCGAATAACGGATTTGCAATCCGTCCCCTTAGTCCACTTGGGTACTCGGCCCTATTTCTCGCACAATAGCGGCCATCGCGCCGTCGATCAAGCCGGGGTGTGCCCAAGTGTTCAAGGCATGGACGAGCACATACCGCATGCGTTCGATCTTCTTCCACGGCACTTGCGGATGCTGACTGGTCAGCGATTCACAGGGGGACCGCCTCCTTGCAAGCGATTTGCCCGAATCGCCCGGTGAGCGCCCCTTCGTCGATCACATCGACCTTGATTCCAAGCAATTCCCGCAGGTCCATTAACAGGCCGCCATGATCCAGCAGCGAGCGACCGGGCTCGAAACGAACGATCAGATCGAGATCGGATTCCTCTGTCGCGTCTCCGCGCGCGACCGAGCCGAAGATGCGCACGTCGTGCGCCCCGTGCTGCGCAGCCAGGCCGTTAATTTCATCCCGGCGCTTGCGAATTTCCTCTTTGGTCATGGCGATAACCGTTCTTGAGCCGCGGAGCGGTGTTCGTATCAGTCGATACGTCAGGAAAAGTCTATCGCAATAGTCGTCTGGTATGAATCCTCTATTTGGACGCCAATGATGGTATCATTAAGGAGATGCGCCGCCGCCTCTTTGCGATCCTGCCTGCGCTGTCGCTGCTGTTGTGCGTCGCGACATGCGTAATATGGGTGCGCAGTTACCTTATCGGGGATGGGATTGGGTGGACAACTCGCGCGCAAAATGGCGTCGTTGTGGAATCCAATCGTGGAAGCGTCATCGTCGGCCATTTTCAGGATGACAAAGGCAGTTCACCGAAGGCGAGCCCATGGCACTTATCGTCGAGGCCGGGGCCAATGACCGAAGAGTGGTACAATGGCTGTCCAATAATCGCATGGCACTTCGTGGAGTTCGGATACCAATCTCAACCAACGGGACGAATCTTCACATGGGCGATTGTTGTGCCGCTCTGGGCATTGGCGGTCTTGTTTTTCGCATTGTCGGGAATCCGGCTCGTTCGCCACAATCCGGTCTCTGCGCGACTGGTTATACCTTCCGCACCATGCCGGACCGGTGCGCAGAATGCGGAACGGAACAGCGGCCAAGAAGGATGGATGAAACGTGGCCTCCTCAGATTCCTGTCCGTGCTAGGACTGCTGGTATGCGCGGCGATGATGGGGCTGTCGCTGAATACCGGAACACTATTCAGCTTTCATGCCCAGGGAGTGGAATGGGAGGTGGTTTCACAGGGCGGCGCGTTGATGGTGTTTGGCCACTGGGACGTGGACCTAAGTCCTCTGGCCAGTCTTGAAATCTCGTATTTGCACGCCGCGTTATTGCTGCTTATTGGGATGTTGGTGCTTGAAACTGCGCGCCGGAGAATGAGTCCTCCAATTCAAGTCGGCTGTTGCGCCAATTGCGGCTACGACCTCCGAGCAACGCCAGACCGATGCCCGGAATGCGGCACCAAACCCAAACTCCCGGCAGCGGCCAACATTGGACATGGCTAAGTTTGAAACAGCGGCGGCAACGGCTCGGGTGGCATCATCGCCGGCCGAGTCGGCAACGTAGTGGCGAGCTTCGCGGCCTCGGTCGCCAGGAAATCGCAGCGCTCATTCTCGGCGTGCCCGGCGTGGCCACGCACCCAATGGGCTGTTACACGATGGCGCTGGCAAAGCTCGTCCAGCCGCCGCCACAGATCGACGTTCTTGATCGGCTTTTTCCCATTCCTGGAACGAGACCAGCCAAATCTCTTCCACTTTTCCATCCAGCCATTGACGGCGTTTACGACGTACTCGCTGTCACTGTAAAGCGCGACTCTGGTTGGCAGCTTCAATGCCTCAAGCCCTTTGATAACCGCCATGATTTCCATTCGGTTGTTGGTGGACGGATTTTCCACGCCGCTGCCTTCCTTGGAGCGTGCCGGGTGCTTGAGGATGAACGCCCACCCGCCGGGGCCGGGGTTCGGAAGGCACGCCCCATCGGTGAACAGGTCCACGCTGAATCGAGGTTCCTCATCGTGTTGCATCTGGCCTCCATTTGGCGCCAGTCGAATCTTGGCCGCATCCGGGGCGAAGCTACGGAATCCACAAGGTGGCAATGTACGGCGGTGATTCTAACGCGCAGCGCGGTATCATTCGCCAGATGCGCCGCCTCTTCGCGATCCTTTCCGCGATGTCGCTGGTGTTGTGCATGACGACGTCGGTGATGTGGATGCGGAGCTGCTTTGTCTTCGACTCGGTTTGCTGGATGCGTCCGCACCGGGCGTCCAGCATCGATTCGCATCACGGCCGTCTTTGGTTTGTGATGATGTGGTCCGTCAATGGCGGCTTGCCACGCGGCATACAGATAATTCACGAACCTCCGATCTTCGATTACCAAAACTACCCATTCACCTGGGAATACGCCGGTATCACCATGCAGAGGTTCCGTGGCATGCTGGCGCCCAGCGCCACTCCGTCGCATTTCACCAGCACGGCATACAGCGTTCCGTATTGGGAAGTGTCCCTCTTGCTGCTAATCCTTCCAACGACCGCCGCGTTGCGACGCATGCTGCGTCAGCGGGCCGTTATCGCTGGTCAATGTGCGCATTGCGGCTACGACCTGCGCGCCACGCCCGACCGGTGCCCGGAGTGCGGAACGGCGCCGGAGGCGAAGGTGGATGGATGAAATGTCGCCTCTTGGCAATTCTGTCCGCACTGTCGCTCCTGTTATGCATAGCGACGTGCGCGCTTTGGGCGCGGAGTTTTTTGCAGTGCGATCGGATCGCCAGATTTTACGCCACCGGGTTTTTCGAACTGGAATCATCGCATGGATCGCTGGCGATCCACAGTTTTTCCGATGGCATCGAGTCGCTGGGGACGCGGACTCCAGGCTGGGAAATGCGTTCAAATCGGGAAGTCCCGATTTGGCAAAGCCAACCGGATTTTAACGATTGGCGGTTCCTGGGTTTTATGGCCGGAGGATGCTGGCGACTCGACAGCGCCCCCGAAAATTGGCTAGTGGCTCCCGACTATTCGATCGAACTGGCTCTCGCGGTCATCCCTTTTTTCAACTTTCGAGTGCCGCGGAAAGCGAGGCAACGGGTTGCCTCGGGTCTATGTTTGGCGTGCGGTTATGACCTGCGCGCCACGATTCACCGTTGCCCCGAATGCGGCACGGCGCCGCAACCGATGGGTGAGGTATGAAACGTTGCCTCTTTAGAATCCTGTCCATGCTGGGGCTGACCTGACGCTGTTGCCAGTCTTGACATAACCACGGACGACAACTTGTCCATGTAAAACAATGTAACACATTTACAATAATACCTTTATCAACACATTGCTGTACAAGATGTATAAGTTTTGTCCTTTTCAGGGGTTAGCTCAAGCGTTGCTCAATCAACAAGTGGTTGCGCGCTGGGCAAGGCGCTACATCCTTGCACGACACGTCCGCCCCGCAAGGACTGTCGTGCCCCGGTTCTTTGCAGTGTTTGGTTATGCGTCGCCGCCTGCCGGAGCCGCTTTGGCGGTTCATCCGACTAATGCGTAGGTAGTTTCGTGCAAAGCGAAGATTTTAAGGTTCATCCGACTAATGCGTAGGTAGTTTCGTGTAAAGCGAAGATTTTAAGTTTGAAGAAGTCGGGGTCTCGGAAGCCGTATGCTTGTCGTTGCATGGTTTTGATCTTGTTATTTGTGCCTTCCAATGGCCCGGTGG
>DASRLH010000422.1:0-5694 GCA_035648595.1 Tepidisphaeraceae bacterium | reverse complement strand
GCCATGAAAAGGGCGAAATCATCCAGCCAGCCTGATTCGGCGTCGCAAAAGGTTGCAAACTCGTCATGCAAGACGGCTGATCCATTCCTGTCGAATTGCTCCCATGCGCGTTCAAGCAGGCGGGCCTTGAATGGGTTCACGCGGGCATAATCCACCTGATCCGCGGGAAAATGACCGGCCTTCGCGGCAGACAAGTCGGCGCGCGTCAGCAGGCCCTCTTTAGCCAGGAGTTCGGGGCTGATGAGCAGGGGATTGCCCGCGAATGCCGAGTAACACTGATACGGACAGTCTCCCGCCCCCGGCGGCCCCAGCGGCAGAATCTGCCACCACGTCTGGCGCGCCTGCGCAAGCTGATTCACAAATGCGTAGGCTTGCGGGCCCAGGTCGCCGATGCCGAACCGGCCAGGCAGGCTGGTGATATGCAGCAGAATGCCGGCGGTACGCATATGCGTCGGCGTTCTAGTCGAAACACCTGGGCCCGTCGAGCGGAAGCGCGCGGCCGTCGGCTGTACGGGCGTGCGCGATTTTAGGGAAACCTCATGCGTTTGGTGGGGCAGGTTCACCGAAGGCCGATTCGGGCAGTCAAGAATGACGCCCCACCAAAATCTATCGACATCGACATCGACGTTTACGATTTCCCCCGAGTATTCGCACGAGCACGTCGGCGCGGGCTAAAAGCCGAAGCCGGCGGCGGCGTTGTTCCGATAGTGATTTACGGTGTTCGTTTCGCACGCACATTCCTTCACGAAGCAGGCGTGGCTGGCCATCACTCTCGCCTGGGTTGGGGGGTATACCGACATCATTACACTGTTGAGTTGCGGAGTAGTGACATCACACGTTTCGGGGACGACATCGAATTTTGGCCGCGCCCTGTTCGGGGGCCCGGCGGGGTTGGCGGGGCTGGCGCTGTTTCTTCTGGCGGCGTTCTTTTTTGGGGCGGCCGTGGCGGGGGTCTGCACGGAGTTGGGACACCGCCGACGCTGGGAATCGATCTACGTTCTTCCAATGGTGATTGAGACGTTGCTGCTGGCGGCGTTTGCGTTCGCGCTGGAAATTCACGGGCCGCCAATCCATCAGTCATCCATTTTTCTTTACGCCATGATCGCATTGGCCTCCGCGGCGATGGGTTTGCAAAACGCAACCATCACACGGATATCAAGCGGCCAGGTGCGCACCACGCACGTCACCGGCGTCCTCACGGACCTGGGCCACGAATCGATCGGGTATTTTTGGCGGCTCATCGACCAGTGGCGCGGGCCTGGCGGCGATAGACCGCAAACAGTTGCCCCCGAGATCGGCGGGCATTCCGCCGGGCGCCGGCTGGCGCTGCTGGCATCGATCCTGGCGATGTTCGCGTTGGGCGCGGGACTGGCCGCGTTCGTGTACGGCCATGCCCCGCGCATGGCGATGTTTCCGCCCGTCGCGTTTTTGGCGTGGTTGATTTACCAGGATTTTGCCCGGCCGATTGCCCGGATCGAGGCTTCGTCCGGGGCCGGCTCGGATTTGGCGCTGGGCCTGCCCTCGTTCATGGCGGTGTTCCATTTGCGCAAGGACCACGCACGGCGTGGGCGCGTGCATCGGTTGCCCGATCTTCTTGCATGGTGCGAGCGGCTGGCTCCGAATGTGCGCGTGGCCATTCTCGATCTTGATGAGTTTGTTCAACTGGATTCAAACGCCGCCCTGGAATTGAAAGCCGTGCTGGCCCGATTGGCCGGACAGGGGCGCGAGCTCATCATCTCGGGCATGAATCGGGAGCAGTTTGAGAAAATCAACTCCACGGGCGGCAACCCAATCATCCCCCAGAACGTCTGTCCCGACCTGGAACTCGCCATCGCCAGGGGAATGTGCCTGGGGGGAGCCGAAGGTCAATACGCAAACTATCGTCGTTACCCATCTTCGTAGGGTTCGCTTTAGCGAACGCGGTTGCCGGTGCGCCGCGGTTCTGGTGCGCGTTCGCTGAAGCGAACCCTACGAAATGCAAAAACGCCGTCTGATAAGTATCAGTATTTGGTGACCTGCTGGGTGAGCCCGCCGTCGATGTAGTAGGTGCTGCCGGTGACGTAGTCGGCTTCTTCGCTGGCCAGGAAGACGGCGACGCCGGCCACCTCCTCAGGCTTGCCGAAACGGCCCCAGGGGATTTCGCTGATGGCGTTTTTCTTCTGCTGCGGATCGTCCAGAACCTTCTGATTGATCGGCGTGGCGATGGCGCCGGGGGCGATGTTGTTGCAATTGATCTTGTAGGGGGCCAGTTCCATCGCAAGATTTCGCATCATCATGCGAATGCCGCCCTTGCTGGCGCAGTAGGCGGTATATTCGGGGAAGGGGATGTCTTCGTGGACCGAGGAGATAAAGACGAGTTTTCCGCCGGCGCCTTGCCTGACCATCTGCCGGGCGGCGGCCTGGCTGACGATGAATGAGCCGTACAGATTCACGCTCATCACCTTGTTCCACTCGTCGTCGGTCACTTCGAGGAAGGGCTTTTTGATTTCCATGCCGGCGTTGTTGACGGCGATGTCGATCCGGCCGAACTTTTTCACCACGCTGGCCATCATGGCTTCCACTTCGGATCGCACCGAGACATCGGCCGGGGCGGCCATTCCCTCGGTTGCGAAGGTCTTGAGGATGGCGGCGGCTTCGTCGGCATTATTGCCGCGCACGCGGTAGTTAAGCGCGACATGCGCCCCCTCGGCCGCGAAGCGTTGTGCGATTGCCTTACCGATCCCGCTGTTGGCGCCGGTCACCAGAGCTACTTTGTCCTTGAGCCGCATGGGTTCCTTTCAAACTGTATGAATCGCCCGCGATCCTCCAGGCGACGGAGCATATCCGCCAGACGCGAAGTCGGGAATAGCCGATCGGGTGTGTCTCTGCCGCTCGCGGGCGCGATCCGCTACAATGGCGGGCATGGCGCGGTCGATTGAATATGGCAAGGGCCGGCGATGGGCGATGCAGAGCGTGCTGGGCGGGGTCCTGGGCCTGAGCATCCTGCTGGCCTGGTGGATCGGACGGCAGCGCGCCGCGTCGTTGGAGCCGGCGCTGGGCGAGATCAGGACGTATGCGAATGACGCCATGCCCCTGAGCCTTCGCTTGCCCGCGGGGTTTGATGCCGAAGTAAGGTTCGATGGCGACCATCATCCGATTATTTTGCTGCTCATCGAGGACAAGCCGCAATTCGGCATACGACGCAGAATTGGAGTGCAGGTTGATGCACTGGATGGAAACGCGCCGGCGCCCACGCCCGAAAAACTGATCGGTCTGGAGTCGGGCCATCGCGCTGCGCACCTGCCGGCGTCACAAGTTGACTTTCTGAACACTCGCGGCGCGCTCGTCGAGATTCCCGCGACGCAGGAGTTGGATGAGGATGGGGAGATGAGGATGATGTCGCCGCTGGTGTTGGCCGCGGCGGTGCTGCCGGGGCGCGCCGTCGCTGTCACCATTGAATTGCGCGGCCCCCGGGCGATCGCCCCCGCCGACGAAGCGCTGGTCCGAAAGATCGCCCAGTCCATGTCCATCGCCGACCCGAAAAAGCCGGTCGGGATCATTGGTGCACAAAACGCCCAGTAATACGCCTTCCACTTCGCCCGGATTTATTTACCACGAAGTCACGAAGGCACGAAGAAACACATTCTGAGTGAGCACTTACATTCGAACGCCCTTTCAAGCGACAGTCGCAGGTTGCGGGAAAACATGAGCTGAAATCGTTGGATTCTCTTCGAAGATATCCTGCGAAATCTTGTCGAGGCTGCAAGAATATTTGTAAGATCGACCGAGAGGACTGCCACGAATGGGCACGAATAATTTGTCTTCATTCGTGAGCATTCGTGCCCATTCGTGGCTCCCCTCTTTCTTTTCGGTTGCGGGCTCGCCAGCGCGGAGTGGGCCGCGTTCGCTGAAGCGAACCCTACGAGACGAACGTAATCAGATGGTTCCCTGGATGGCTCCGTGGATCACTTTCTTCTTGATCAGGGCGGCGGTGACGATCGCGCCGGTTTGGAGGTCGCCGTTGACGACGATGTTGTTCAACACGCCGGTCACGGTGACGTTGTTGCCGCTGATGATGGAGTGGCCGACGAAGAAGTTGCCGACGTTGCCCTGGACGATGACGTTGGCGTTGACGCTTCCGCCGATCTTGATGGTCTGGGCCGAGCCGTGGATGGTCAGGGTTTCGCCCGGCAGGCCCAGGTCGCCTGCTGTTTGGAAGAGGCTGATATTGCCCTGGATGTCGAGGTTGCCGCCGTTGAGGATGCCGTTCACCTTGAGCGAGCCGACACTGGCCGCGCTCACGGTGCCGCCCAGGCTTCCCATGATCGTGACGTTGCCGATCTTGCGGGTGGCGGTGATTTTCCCGCTGATCGAGCCGCCGACAAGCAGCGTTCCGATATTTCCGTTCACGCCGACGGCTTGAATGGAGGAGGTGCCCAGCAGGTTGCCCTTGAGGGCGAGCTTTTTGATCGGGCCGGCAACGATGACCTGCGTGTTGTTGGAGTCGCCGCCGGGCTGGAAGAGTTTGAAGCGGCCCGTGGTGATGGACAAACCGTCATTATTCGATAGCGTCGTGACGGTGCCGATCGAGTTGGCAAAATTGATGAATGTTGGCAAGAGCGCCGGGTTCGTCGCCCGGATTTGGTAGGCGCGAAGAGAGCCCAGATCGCGGTTGCCGGCGAAGACCGAATCCTGAATGACTCCGGTATCGGTGCCGCCGCCGTCGAATCCTGGCAGGAAGGGATTTGCGGCCGTCGCGCCGGTGGTGACATTGATGTCGGTAAGGAGGTTGGGGTTCAAGCCGAAGTAGGGATCCCAATTCTGCGTTTCGCTCAGCCGCACGTCAGCGCTGTACGTATGGGTGCTGACATTGCTGCCGTTGCCGGTCGCGGCGATGGTGCCGATGGAACTGCCGCCGGACCAGATGTCTTTGCGCAGCCCGTATCCATCCGTAATGATTCCCGCGATGGTGCCGTCGCCGAGGGTCCCAAAAAACGTGTCGAGAATGCCGAATCCGCCATGCACGGCGATACGTCCATAATGCACCCCATCGAACTGTGTGCCGATGATGCCTCCATTGCCATTCACAACGATGTTGCCGACGTTAAAAGCAGGATTGGTGATTGGCGTCTGGAAGTCCTGGATCACGCCCGGCACGGGAATTTCCGTACTTTGATTGAATTGTTCGAGCGTTCCAATGGTGGCATGAATGATCGATCCCTCGCGCAGATTTATTCCGGTGAGGCCGATTTTGGAAATGATGCTGCCGCGGATATCGGCCGGGGCGTCATTGGTAATGGGCCCGATCTGGTCATCGGCATAAATCCCGGCCGTTGAAATGGCTCCGCTTCCCGAGGGCGCGATGCCGCCGGCGCGGAGGATGACCTGATTGATGGATCCGGTTCCCCCGTCGCCGGGGGCAACCGGCGGCGCCGCGGGCGGGATGATGGTCGGGGTAAAGATCTGGGAGATTCCGATCAGGCCCACGGCGACCGGCGCATTGAAACGACTGACCGTCACCGGGCCCAGGATGGCGGCGTGAATGGTTCCGACGTTACCGGCGACGTTGATGTTGCCGATGCCGTTGGCGGCGTCGATGAGGATGACGCCGGTTTCCTCGCCGGCCGCGGGGTCGGCAACGACGGCGGTGGTAATGGTTGTGGTGCCGCTGGTGATGGTTCCGCCGCCCGGGCCAGTGGTTGCGCCCGCGGGGCC
>DASRLH010000421.1:0-13429 GCA_035648595.1 Tepidisphaeraceae bacterium | reverse complement strand
GACGCCGCCGCATGCGCGCATGGAACCGCCGTCGCTGCGATCCCCTGCCTATTGTCCACGCTCTCCCTTGGCTCATTGGAACCCATTCGCGTAAACTTGCCATATCCCGGACGCCTGTGGCGGGACGCCCGTGTCACATTAGTCTAGAGATCTGAATTCACGAGTGGCGTGGGTTCGCTGAATTGCAATGTCGGACGCGCATCATGCCTGGCGGATGTCAACGGCGATTGTGCGCCCTTGGCTATTTAGCAGAGTCCAACAAGTCGACGCGACTCCACATCACTTAGCACCTTCTGTGCGTCTCTGGGCCTCTGGGCCTCTGTGTGTCTCTGCGCTATCTTCCATCGCGTGCCGTGATTGCTTTTCGCACGGCCGCCAGCGGGGCGGCGTCGTTGAAGGAGATTTGGCCGTTGTCGTGCCGCACGCCCAATTGTTTCCACAACGCATCCAGATCGGGCGCGAACGGGGTGGGGCCCATCTTTTGATGAAGGTCTGCAAGGACGGCGGTGCCGGTGGCGCGGTCGCCGACTTCCAGGACTCGGGAGATCGGCCAATGGGCGCCGCCGTTGCCGCCGGCTTTTAGGATGGCGCGGAGGGCGTCGTCGAGGGATCGGCGATTGTGGGTTTGCTCGCGGATTTGCACGTCCGCCAGGAGCCAGTAGATGTTGCCGCCCCAGTAGGTATTGGCCCATGTGTGGGTATTGTCCAGCCCCTTGTCGCCAGGTTGCGGCAGCCCTTGCGGCATCCCTTCGACAAAGCCGCGCCAGACATCCTCGGGTGTTAATTGCCCGATGCGGGCGCGGGCGATGGGTTCCAGGTAATCGGATAAGCCTTCGTTCATCCAGTTGTAGCGCGAATCCAGATCGGGAAAGGCCAGGTGAAACATCTCGTGGGTGGCCGTCCAGTCGTGCGCGATTTTGGCATCGGTGGCCGCCGTGCCGATGCCCAGCGAAATATGACGGCCATTGCTTTCCCTGCCATTGATGCGCCGCCCGCCGCCGCCCGGCGTTATTTCAACTTGCACGCGAGCCACGGGGAAATGGCCATAATAATTGGCCATGGCCCGGGCCGCATGCTCGACATATTCCAGGAGCGTCGTGCGCGAAACGCGAAGGCCATCGGTCGAGACGTGCACTTCAATGACGCCGCCGCCAATGTGGAGAATGGTTGGGCCATCGGGTAGGGACACGGGGGTGGCTTGCGATGCAGTGGACGGCATCGGGTCCGCGCCCGTCGAAGGCGGCGCGTGATGTGAGCAGGACGAGATGGCCAAAAGCGCGGCAGGAAGACATGTCCGAATCGTGGCTCGCGAGCTGCCGATCAGATGAAACATGGACGACGGTAGGGGTGATGCCGCGGCCATTCAATGGGGGTGTGGCCACGATTTGTGTCACGGGCAACCCGTCCGTGCATGCGGTGCGGTGCATTGGATGAACCGCGATGTTTCAACTTTGGCGCCGTCGGCACGGGCGGGACGCCCGTGATACGTTACGATAAAGTGATGCCATTTCAGATCACCACGACGCGCAGTTTTTCCGCCGCTCATCAACTCGTGCTGTACGATGGCTCGCTGGAGCCTGTGCACGGACACAACTGGAAGGTGAAGGTGACGGTCAGCGCGGCCAAGCTCGACGCCATCGGCGTGGTGATGGATTTCCACGAACTGGAGCGCGGCGTCGATTCGATCGTCGTCCCCATGCACAACCACCATCTCAACGAGCTTCCCGCGTTCGCGCGGCTCAATCCTTCCGCGGAAAATGTGGCGATGCTCGTGGGCACATCACTGCGCCTGCCGGACCCGGTTCGGCTCGAGGCGGTGGAGGTGTGGGAGACGGATGGGAATTCGGCGGTCTACCGGCCCTAGAATACGAGTGTGGTCGCGTGTCGATGAACTCATTTTAGCCGCCGGCCCAAGAACGCGCGTTTGATTGACCCAGTGGGCCCATGCAAATACCATCTTCACCGAGTGACCAGCGGGCAGACGTGCCGATCAATGAAGTGCTGACTCGGTTCATCGAAGAGCATTTGCCGAAGGACTCAAAATGAAATGCGACAATTGCGCCAAAAACGCCACCGTCCATCTCACCGAAATTCAGGGCGGCAAGAAGATCGAGAAGCATCTGTGCGAGCAATGCGCGGCTCAGAACGAGGGATTTCCCGTCAAGAGCCATATGCCGATCAATGAGCTGCTGACGAATTTCGTGATGGCCCACAGCGGATTGCAGAAGGAAGTGGGAGCCGGGTGCGACGTGTGCGGCATCACCTGGGCCGAGTTTCGGCAAAACGGCCTGCTGGGCTGCGCCAACGATTACCAGGTCTTCGAGAAAGACCTGACGCCTTTGCTTCAACGCGCCCACGAGGGCATGACCCACCACGCCGGCAAATCTCCCGCGCGGCGCGGCGGAAGCGGCGCGCCCGTCAAGCGGCAGGCCGATGCCTCCCGCCTTCGCAAGGACCTGGCCAAAGCCGTCGAAGCCGAGGACTATGAACGCGCCGCCAAAATCCGCGACCAGATAAAGCAGGCGGAGGCGTAATGTGTCAGTTGTCAGTTGTCAGTTGTCAGTTGCAAAGACATTATGCAAGCCTCGACTGTTGGCGTCCCAACGACAAACAGCAACAAACCAACCACAACTGACAACTGACAACTGACAACTGACCACTGACAACTGACCACTGACAAACCCATGAAACTTTCCGATTTAACCAGCCACGCCGGCGAATGGCTCCGCGGAAGCGGGCCGATGAGCGAAGTGGTTATTTCCTCGCGCATTCGCCTGGCGCGCAATGTCGCCGGGTTTCCGTTTCTGTCGCGCTGCACCCGCACACAACGGCAGGCGCTGGAACGCAAGATACGCGACACGATCCTGAGCGCGAGCCTGGCGCCCGAGGTGTTGTACGTGGACCTGGAGCAGGCGCCGGAAATGGATCGGCAACTGCTGGTGGAACGGCATCTGATCAGCAAGCCCCACGCCGCCGCCGAGGGCGCGCGCGGCGTCGCCATCGCCGAGAACGAAACGCTCTCGATCATGGTCAACGAGGAAGACCACCTGCGCATCCAATGCCTGCGCAGCGGCCTGCAACTCGAAGAGGCCTGGGAGCAGATCAACAAGATTGACGACAAGCTCGAATCGACGCTCGACTGGGCTTTCCATCCGCGTTTCGGCTATCTCACCGCCTGCCCCACCAACGTCGGCACCGGCATCCGCGTGAGCGTGATGCTCCATCTGCCGGCCCTTAAGCTCACCGGCGAAATTGAAAAGGTCTTCCGCGCCGCCAAGGACCTGCGCCTGGCCGTCCGCGGCCTCTATGGCGAAGGCACCGAAGCCACCGGCGATTTCTATCAGATCAGCAACCAGACCACCCTGGGAAAAACCGAAGACGACATCATCAGCGGCTTCAAACACGACATCATTCCCAAGATCATCGATTACGAGCAACAGGCCCGCCGAATGCTGCGGGACGACAAGACCGTGCAGCTTGATGACAAGGTGGGCCGCGCCATGGGCGTGCTGCGCTGCGCCCGGCTGATCGCCAGCGAGGAAACGCTTTCCTTGCTGAGCCATCTGCGCCTGGGCCTGCACCTGGGCCGGGTGAAGGACGTCGATCTGCGAACGCTCAACGAATTGTTTCTGCTGACCCAGCCGGCGCATTTGCAGAAGATCCAGGGCCGCAAACTGGAAGGCGACGTCCGCCGCGCCGTACGCGCCGACTACATCCGCCAGCGGCTTGGCAGTGCGTGAACGGCGCTCCCAAAACGCCGCGGCCGTCATCGTCAATGGTCGGAGGATCAACGGCTGGTGAGCGAGGCCGGGTTTACGCCTCCAGTCGATCCGTCGGTCGGGCAACGATCATGTAAAGCACCGGCATGAGAAACACGCTGATCAACAGCCGCGTAAACAAGCCGCTCACGATCACCAGGGCGAATGGGCGTTGGGAATCGGTGCCGACGCCCGTGGCGAGCGCCGCCGGCACGAGCCCCAATGCCGCCACCAGCGCCGTCATCATGATCGGCCGCAGCCTCAGGACGGCCCCTTCGCGGATGGCCTGATGAAAGTCCACGCCGGCGGCGCGGAGTTCGTTGACATAAGAAATATAGACCACCGCCGTCTGCACCGAGACTCCGAATAGCGCCAGGAAGCCGATCCCCGAGGAGACAGAGAACGGCGTGCCCGTCAACCACAGTGCCAGCAGCCCGCCCACCGGCGCCGAGAGCAGTACGCCCAGGATGGTAATGAGCGGAAACTTGAAGTTGCGGTAAAGCGCGAATAACAGAAGAAAAATGACAAACAGGGTCAGAGGCAGCACGAAATTGAGTTGCTGTCTGGATGCCGTGTAATCCTTGTATTCACCGCCCCAGTCGAGCCGGTAGCCGCCGGGCAGCGGAACCTGGGCGCGGACCTGTTGACGCGCATCGTCCACCGCGCCGGCCAGGTCGCGTCCCTCCACGGAAAACTGCACGCCGATGTAACGCGAGTTGTCCTCGCGGTAGATGAGCGATGCGCCGCTGAGCACGCGGAGATCGGCAAATTCCTTGAGTGGAATCTGAGAGCCGCCGGGCGTGGCGACGAGAATGTTGCCGATCTCTTCGGGGTTCTGGCGGTATCGGGGTTCGAGACGGACGACAAGGTCGAATTGTTTTTCGCCCTGGACGACCTGCGTGGCGGCGGCGCCGCCGACGGCGGCCTCGATCAGCCCGTTAATGTCCGCCACGTTCAGCCCGTAGCGGGCGATCTTGGCGCGGTCAATGTTCACGACCAGACTTGGCTGGCCCAACTCCTGAACGAGCGTGATTTCCTTGATTCCGCGCACATGTTCCAGAACGTGCTTGATCGCCTTGCCTTTGGCTTCGAGCGTCTGGAGGTCAGACCCAAATACCTTGACCGCCAGGGCGCTCTTCAGGCCGGTTTCCGCTTCGTCCACGGCGTCTTCGGCCGGCTGGGTGTAGTTGAAGATGATGCCCGGGAAACTCTCTAGCCGTTCGTCAATGGCTTTGATCAATTCGGCCTTGGCGTGATAAGGGCCGTTCCATTGGCTGTACGGCTTGAGCCCGACGAAGAATTCGAGATTGAAAAACCCGGTCGGATCAGTGCCATCGTCCGGGCGGCCGTGCTCCGACGCGACCACGGTCACCTCCGGAAACGAGCGGAGTATTTTGCGGATTTGCGGCGCGATCTTCCGCGATTCCTCGAACGAGATCGTGTAGGGCATCGTAGCGCGAATCCACAGCGCTCCTTCGTCCAGGTGCGGCATGAACTCAGCGCCGATGCGGGGAACCAGCAGGAGCGACCCGCCGAGGACCAGCACGCACGCCAGCATGGTTGCCCAGGGATGCGCCAGGCAGAAATCCAGGCCTTTCGCGTAGGCCGATTTGATGGCCTCGAATATGGGATTGCGCCTCTCGCGCACGCCCTTTGCAAACGCCCATGAACACAACACCGGCAGCAGCGTCAGCGTGATCACCAACGAACCGGCCAGCGCGAAGATCATCGTGTCAGCCATCGGCCTGAACAGTTGACCCGATGGCCCGGAAAGGACGTAGATGGGCAGGAAGCCGGCGACGATCACCGCGACGGCGTAGAAGATCGGGCGGTCCACCTCGGCGGCGGCCTCCGTGATCACCTGCATGACGTTGAACGGCTCGCCGCGCCGCGCCAGGATCTGGCGGAAAATGTTTTCCACCATCACCACCGCGCCATCGACCAGAATGCCAAAGTCCACCGCGCCGATGGACAGCAGGTTGGCCGACACATTGCGGAGATCCAGGCAGATGAAGGCAACGAGCAACGCCAGCGGAATCGTGATGGCGACGATCAGCCCGGCGCGCAGGTCGTAAAGAAAGAAGACCAGAACCACCACGACCAGCAGCATTCCAAGAAGCAGATTGTGCTTGACCGCGCGGGTTGTGACCGAGACCAGATCGGTGCGGTCGTAAAACGTGTGGATCTTCACGTCGCTGGGTAGCACGCGGTCATTGAGCTCCTGGGTCTTTGCTTCGACGCGTTTGAGGACCTCCTGGGTCTTCTCGCCGGTGCGCATGAGAATGACGCCTTCGACCGCGTCGTCCTGGTCCTGATAGCCGAACTGGCCCAGGCGCGGCGCGTGGCCGATCGTGGCATGGCCCACGTCCTTCACGAGAACCGGGATTCCGTTGTGAACCCCCAGGACGACATTGCCGATGTCCTCCAGCATCTTCAGGCGGCCCAGGCCGCGGACGTAATAAAACTGCCCGCCTTGTGAGTAGAACCCACCGCCGGCGTTGCCATTGTTGGCGGCAAGCGCGGCAACGGCTTGTGGGACCGACAGCCCGGCGCCCGCCAGCTTCGCCGGATCCAGCAGCACCTGATACTGCATGGTTTCGCCGCCGAATCCCGAATCATCGGCCACGCCCGGCACCGACTTGTATTGCCGCTCGACGATCCAGTCCTCGATCGTCTTGAGTTCCAGCGGCGAGCGGTCCGGGCTTTGCAAAACGTACCGGTAAATCAGACCCGAAGGGGAAGAAAGCGGGGCCACCGATGGCGTCACACCGCTCGGCAAGCTCAGGTCCGGGATTCGCTCGAACACGCGCTGCCGCGCGAAGTAGTTGTCGGTGCCGTCGCGAAACGTCACCCGCACGTCGGACAAACCGTATAGCGAAATCGACCTCAGGGAAGTCATGGCGGGCACGCCATTCATCTCGACTTCGATGGGCACGGTAATCAACCGCTCGACCTCCTCGGCGGCATGGCCGGGCCATTGCGTGATGATCTCGACCATCGGCGGAGACAAGTCGGGATACGCCTCGACCGGCAGCCGATTCAGCGACCACCAGCCGCCGACGATCAGCAGTACCGCCGCCAGGACCACGAGGAACCGCTGCCGCAACGAAGAGGCGACGATGCGGTTGATGATCGAGGCCGCGCGGTGCGGCCCCTCCGTCGGTGGGATGGCGCCCGCGTTCATTGGTTCTCCATGAATTGAACGAACAGGCCCCCCTCGACCACGACTTGATCGCCCGCCGCGACACCTTCCGTGATGTCATACTGGTCGCCGGCGCGATAACCCAGCGTCACGCGGCGACGCGCAAAGCTGCCGTCGGATTGGGCGAGATAGACGAACGGCAGGTTCTGCTCATCGCGAAGAACCGCCGAAACCGGGAGCAGAAGTCCGGTGCTCTGCTGGCGCGCCTCAACCCGCACGCGCACGTACATCCCTTTCTTTAGAAAGTCGCCAGGATTGTCGGCGGCCACGCGCACGGCCACCGAGCGCGTGTCGGGATCGACCAGGGCCGAGATATTGTCCACCGTCCCCGAGAAGCTTTGCCGGTTGTCGCCGGTCAGCACTTGCGCCGGGTCGCTAATGCTCACCGAACCAAGCTCCGAACCAAATAGATGTGCCATCACCCATACGCGGGAAAGATCCGCAACCGTAAAACATGGCGTCGTTCCCGCCACAAGGAGTTGGCCAGGGGTGATCAGTTTCTCCACGACGGTTCCCGCAACCGGTGAACGAATCACGCCTTGCACCGGCGAAAACGGCTTGCTTTCCTGAATGTCCTTGATGGTCCGCGGATCGGCCTTGAGCGAGACGAGTGCCTGAAGTGCGGCTTCGCGGTCGGCTTCCGCAGTGGCAGCGGTCAACTCCGCCTGATCGGCGTCACGCTGCGCGATGGCGCGATGCTGTAGCAGTTGCTTGTCCAGATCGGCGATCTGCCGGGCGGTCCTGGCGGTGGCGATCGCCTTGCGATACGTGCTGATGGCAGCGGCGAAGTCCGGTGAATCCACCATCGCCAGCGGTTCGTCGGCCTTGACGTGTTGCCCCAGCGAAACGAGCAGCCGCGATACCGGCCCCCCAAACGGCGCCAAGACGGTGGTGGCCTGATCGTAGTCGAAGTCCACGGTGCCGGTCGCCTCAACGGTCTTGTGGAACTTGGACGGCGCAACCTTGTGAAGATGAATGTTGTTTCGCTGGGCCGCCGTCAGCGTCACATTGCGGGCCGCCACGGATGGACTGGCCGAAGCGCCGTCGGTTCCCGAGGAATGATCGGTGAAAAATATCGCCACGGCCACTACCGCCGCGATCGCCGCGAGCACACCGAGAATTGCCAAAACCCGCGCGAAAACGCCTCGGCCCCGGGGCCGGCCTTGTTGCGGCAACGTCGAATTATCAGGTGCATTACTCATGTTTATCCCTGGCTAGGGCCGGAAGATTCCACCATCCACCACCCAGCGCCTGAAACAGCGCCGCCGTGTCCGCATAGCGGCCGGCCTGGGCCTGCACCAGGCTGATAACGGCCTGCTGGTACGCCTGCTCCGCGGATAACAGCGCCGAATACGCCACCAGCCCAAACTTCAATTGCTGCTCAATCAGATCCAGCGATTTCCTGGCGGCTCTCTCGGAAGCCGCCGCCGCTTTCAGCGCGTTGCCGTCTTCCTCCAGGGCGTTCAAGGTGTCGGCTACGTTTTGGAATGCGGTCAGCACCGTGCCGCGGTATTGCTGGGCCGCCTGAACATACGCGGCACGCGCGGCGCGCTCCTGATGCAGCAACGTGCCGCCATCGAACAGCGGCATCGCCAAATTCGCGCCCAGATCCCAAAAATCCGTGCCGTTGCCGAACATCCTGGCGGCGGCCGTTGCCATGCTTCCCGCGTCCGCCGTCAAGCTCAAATTGGGCAGACGGTTGGCGACGGCAATGCCGATTTGAGCGCTGGCGGCGTGCAGGTTCGCTTCCGCCGCACGCACGTCCGGACGATGCTCCACGAGCTGCGAAGGCAAACTCACCGGCAGCGCTTCGGGCAATTGCAATGTTGACAGATCGAATTTCTCCGGCGGTTGCTGGCTGGGGAACCCACCGGCCAGCACCGCCAGCAGGTCGCGTTGCTGCGCCAATTGCTTGCGCAGCGGCGGCAGCGCCGCGGTCACAAGGGCGACTTGCGCCTCCTGAGCCGCCACATCAACCTGGCTGGCGGATCCCTTCTCGAATTGATAGCGAACGATCTCGAGCAGGTCGGTGTTGATCTTGACCAGGCGCCCGGTCGCATCAATCTGCGCCCGCAAAGACGCTTCCTGGATCGCCGCCCCCACCACGTTGGCGCTCAGGGTGATATACGTCGCCAGCCCGGTGAAGCGAACCGACTCTTCCTGCGCCTCCAGCGATTCCCCCGTACGCCGGTTCAGGCCGAAAACGTCCGGCGTATACGAAATGGTCACCTGCGGGGTGTACAGGCTGTAATAGGTGAAACCCGCGGCGCTGCTCGTGGTTGTGAATGGCGAGAACAAATTGGGCGTCTTATGCCGCGACGCCCCGAATCCTCCCGCGACGCTGGGATAATACACGCCCCTCTGTGCCAGCACGTTCTCCCGCGCCACCGTCAACGCCGCCTGCGCCGCCTGGATATCGGGATTGTTGGCCAGCGAGCGCTCGATCAAGGCATTCAGCGGCTTGGAGTGAAACACCGTCCACCATTGCCCGGGAATATCCATGCCAGTCACGAAGTGCTGCGCCTGCCCTCCCGCGACGTTCGCCGTGCCCACCGGAGCCGTGAGCGGATGCGCGGTGTACCCATTGACTTGCGGCGGAGCGGGACGCTTAAAATTCGGCCCCACCGCGCAACCGCCAAGCAGCAACGCAAGTAAATGAGTGTGCGCCAGTACGCGCCCACCAAGTGGGGTCACTGCCCTACGGGCAGCGGCTAAAAAACGATTAGCACCGTCTGACCGCGCACGAGCATTTAGGAATGCTGTCCGCAACCCGATGTGCGACGTAAACGCACAGCGCAAAAATGTAGGCATCTCGATACAGCGCGCCACAACCAGCCGTCCGCGCGGCGGCCAAACCGCCGCGCGGCAACCTTCTTCATGACACACTGCTCCAAAGCCGAGCTTTCACCAGCCACCGCGAATGCGGCTGTGGCGGTTTGGAATCAAAACGAGACGGATGGCGAGCTATGCGGATGTGACAGGAGGCGCACGACTGGCTGTGGATGAAATGAACGGCGTTTCAGCCTGAACGCTGACCGGAATGATAACCCGAACCCAAGTCACCGTGAGCAGCGGCATCACCACCGGGCACTTAGGAGCAACCGTCTTCGCCTCAAGTTGCCAGTGACAAGCCGCACAGTGGTCATCATGCCCGCTGGCATCGGTGTGCTCATGGTGGTGCAAAGCACCAAACACCAACGCCGCGCTCATGTACAGCAACGCAACCAAACTAATGGACAAACGCCGCTTCATGGATTCGCCGAACAATGCCGCGACCGGGCGGATTTGTCAAGAGGCATGATATGCGTAAACGCGATGCCGCCAATTGCCCGTGAAATCTTTCCCCCTCCACGGAAGAACCGCCCGCCTCGCGGGTACAATTATGATTGACGTGTGAACGCTTCCCGTGGGAGAGTGAGGCCTTGGCGGCAGACGACATGGAGCTCGCTGTGCGAGCGGCGCGCGGCGACCGCGTGGCGTTTCATGCCATCGTCGAAATCCATTCGCGCGATCTTTTCCGCCTGGCCCGTTCGCTCTCCCGGTCCCACGATGATGCCGAAGACATCGTGCAGGAGACGCTTGTCGCCGCTTATAAGGGGATCGACCGGTTTAACGGTCGATCCTCGCTGCGAACGTGGCTGAGCCGGATTCTGATGCGGCGGGCGGCGAAATTGTGGCACAAAAACCGCCGCCAGCGGCTGGACATTAACCTCGATTTCGCCAACGACTCGCCAGGGGCGGATTCGGGATTGAGTACGGCCAGCGCGGCGACGTGCGTGGATCGGAAATTGGATCTGTCGGCGGTGTTGCCGAAGTTGGCTTTCGATCATCGGGAAATCCTGGTGCTTCGCGAGATGCAGGGGTTGTCTTATGCCCAAATTGCCCAAACCTTGGGAATCCCACAGGGAACCGTCGAATCGCGGCTCCATCGCGCCCGCGCCGAGCTTCGCCGGCGCCTCGGTTCCTACGAGCCCTGAAGGCCCCAGCGGCGCGTGCGACTGGCAAAGCCGAGTCGAGCGGTTCCATGATGGCGAACTGGACGCGGACGTTGCGCAGCAGGTGCGCCAACATGTGGCCCAATGCTCGCCGTGCGCGGCGGAGCTCGCGGCGCTGCGCCATGTAACGGCGTTGTTCCAGCAGATCCCCGATGAAGCCGTCCCGCGCCCGTTGCTTGTCAAAATTCATCGTGCTGTTGACAATGCCGACAACCAACGCGGTAGTGCGATGCGGATCGCCGGCGTTCTCAGCGGCGTCGCTGCCTCGGTGCTGGTGATTGGGTCGGCGTGGCTCCTGGATTCTCCGACGCCGATCGCGCCGGCGGCGCAGATCGTGATCGTGCCTTCCATGCAGGGGCAGGAACGATGGGAGAATGTGGCGGTGAACCTGAGACTCGACCCTTTACCGATCACCGGCTGGGAGCCGCCCAGCCGGGAAGCGCTGGCCGAGGCGCGGATCGCCGATTGGGTAATCCAAAACCTGTAATCGCTGGAGAACCGCCGTGAGAAACCCAACCGCCCTCCTGATGGTGTTGATGTTCCTGCTGGCAATCGGCGCGGGCGTGGTGGCCGGCAAACTCAGCACCCACGCCCCGCCCGCGGGATCCCCGGTCGAGCGCGTCGTCAGTATCTCCGATGAACTGAAACTTTCACCGGCCCAAAAAGACCAAATGCGGCAGGTATGGGAAAGTGTGCAGACAACAGCCAATGATTGCACTGCAAAAGCCAACACGATTCAGTATGATTATGAAGAGGCGGTCACCCGGCTGCTCGACAAAGACCAACTGGCCAAGTATCAGGAACTCACGCGCCAGAGCAAAGCCAAGGTAAAGGAATTGGAGAAGAAGCGGCGGGGGGCATTCAGCAACGCCGTCGAGCAGACTAGGAAGATGCTGAACGACTCGCAGCGCGCAACGTACGAAAAGATTATTCACGATCGCATCGGCGCATTGGGCGGGGAGGTGGCCAACTGACCGGCATGGTCGTCCCGGAAACGTTAATGGGCCATGCAACCACGCGGAGGGTCGTGGCATTTAGATGCAGAGAGGTGGTCGTATCGTAGGTCTCCAAGGAGAAGGCGGCATGTTCCCGGCTGTCCTGAAACGCACTTCGCGCAAGGACTCGCGCACACGCTGCGCCCGTGCCGCGCTGATCGAATCCCTCGAGCCCCGCCAGCTTCTCTCATCAACCTCCGGCGATCTGGTCGCATTGCCGGCGGTCCCGCTCATGCCCACAGTTCCAGCGGCGCAGGCAGCGCCATCGCAGGGTTACACACCAGGCCAAATCCGCCAGGCGTACGGCTTTAGCGCCGCCAGCCAGCCCGTCGCCGGCGCTGCCGCCCTGGCAGGCGGTGGCGCGACAAGCACCGCCTCTCCGGTCGCGGGCATACAGGCCGACGGCACCGGCCAGACCATCGCCGTCGTTGCCGCCTATGACGATCCCAACATCGTCAGCGATCTTCACGTTTTCGACCAAGCGTTCGGCCTGCCCGATCCATTTGGTTTCAATCGGCTCAACCAGACCGGCGGCGCTGCTCTTCCGGCCGCGAATGCGGGCTGGGCGCGCGAAACGTCGCTGGATATCGAATGGGCGCATGCCGTCGCCCCCGGGGCGCGGCTCGCGCTCGTCGAGGCCAGGTCCAATCATCTCGACGATCTTCTGGCCGCAGTGGATACAGCCCGGCATTTGGACAACGTTTCTGTCGTTTCCATGAGCTGGGGCGTTAACGAATTTCCCGATGAGAGCGATTTTGACAGCTACTTCACCACCCCCGATGGCCATACCGGTGTGACGTTTGTCGGCTCGGCCGGCGACGTGGCCAACAGCCCCGCCCCGCAATGGCCCGCAACTTCTCCAAACGTGCTGGCGGTGGGCGGCACCTCGCTGGCCATCGGCAGCAACGGGAACGCCATATCCGAAGATCCCTGGGCCGGCTCGGTGAGCGGCACCAGCCAATATGAGCCGCCTCCCGCGTATCAGGGAACCGGCGCCGCACCCGCCGCCGCCGCCGGGCGCACCACGCCCGACGTGGGTTATAACGGCGACCCGCTTACCGGGTTTGCCGTCTACGATTCGGTGCCGATTCAGGATCAGGCCGGGTGGGCCGTCCTGGGCGGCACCAGCGCCGGCGCGCCCCAGTGGGCGGCGCTCGTGGCCATCGCCAACCAAAATCGCGCCCGCGACGGACAGTTGCCCCTGGACGGCGCCAGCACAACCATCCCCAGCGTCTATCAGTTCTATTCACAAGCCGCTAACACGGCTGGCGATGCATCGGCCAATACGTTCGGCGCCTCCGCGCCCGCCGCAGCCCCGCCCACCGGCTCAACCACCGATTTCACATCCGGCACGCAGCGCAATCTAACTGCCGTCGGCGGATCGGTGCAGGTCATCAGCGCGCTGACATTCAACGCCAAGACCGTCCCGCAACTCCCGCCCGCGCCGTTGCCGGGCCACAAGCCCAGGCAGGCCAAAAA
>DASRLH010000420.1:0-10045 GCA_035648595.1 Tepidisphaeraceae bacterium | reverse complement strand
GCCGCCGGCGGTGTGGGGGGTGATGTGGCAGTTGGGGGCCGACCACAGCGGATGCTCCGGCGGCAGCGGCTCGGGGTCGGTCACGTCCAGATAGGCACCGGCGATTTTCTGCTGGTTTAGAGCCGTCACCAGGGCGGCCTGATCGACGGTGGCGCCCCGGCCAATGTTGTAAAGAAGGGCCGTCGGCTTCATCAGGCCCAGGCGACGCCGATCCAGAAAGTTTGTCGTCGCGGGACTCGCCGGCAGGATGTTGACGATGTGATCGGCGAGGGGAAGAAGTTCATCGGTCATTCCCACGGGAAGCACCCGGCATCCTTCGTTGCCCATCGGCCGGCGCCGGACTGCGACTACCTCCATCCGCAACGGCGCTAACAATTCCACCAGCCGCGCCGCGATCGCGCCAAAGCCAAGGATGAGCACCGTTTGCGCGGTAAGAAGGTGACTGGCGGCTCGATGTTCCGCAGTGCGCCAGGGGCGGGCGGCGCGCTGGTCTTCGACGCATTGCGGCAGTCGGCGCGACATCGCCAGCATCATCGCGAACACATGCTCCGCGCACGGCTCGGCGTACACGCTGGAGCTGTTGGTCATCACGGCCCCGCGCCCGGCAAAGGCGGCGCGAACGTCGTCGCGGTCGTATCGCGTGTATCCCGCGCTGGTCAGATGCACCCACCTAAGGCCCGGCAAACTCATCGCCTGCCCAAGCTCGGGCTGGCCCAGGGCAATGTCGGCCTGGGCGAGGCTGGGGTCGGGGCCCGCCGTGACCAAATTGGATTTCTGCAAGCCGGCCGATAGCAGCAGGCGATGGCCCGAAAGCCGCTCGCGCAGCTCCGCCATCGCGGGGTCGGGGAAATGCGTGTTGCACCAGATCGTCAGGGGGGGACTCATTCACGCAAGTATTACAGGCTTTTCGATCTGGCGCGAAGAGCCCCGTCGCAGGCGACGTGCCCGCAAATAGTGGCACGAGCGGCTCGCCCGTGGAGTCGCGGTACGCCGCGATGTTCGGCCGGTACTCTCAGTCGAAGGCGACCCCGAATGTATTTCTTCGTGCCTTCGTGACTTCGTGGTGAATAATCCGGGCTATCCGGCGGCGCCGTTCCATTCCCGCGCCGCCAGCGACCAGAGGCGCTGGGCGGTTTCAATTTGCTGGGGCGTGGCGGTGGTGAGGAGGGTGGTGCGCAGGGCGCGGCGGTTCCAGCCGAGCATGAACTTGTAGGAGGCATCCGGGTTGGATGTCGTGGTGGCGTCCAGCGCTTCCAGGTAGAGCACCCCGCGCGAGCCGGGGATGCCGTAGGCGCGCGACTCGGCGGAATCGGGGGCGGGGAGAATGACCGATTCGCGCAAGGCAACGTCCAATACGTCTGGAGCATATACAACGATTTTGGAATCGCGGTGATCATCCAAGGCGTAAACCTGCTTGCGGTATTTGCCGTCGGCGATGAAGAATTGCAGCGTGTGCTGCCCCAGGGCGCGCACGGCATGCGGCGCGAGCGTCGCGAGCCGGCACACCATCCGCCGCCACAGGTCGGCATGGGCCGGGTCCAGTTCTTCGCACGCCGCCTCGTGCCGCAGCACCGCTCCGCGCTCGCGTGCCGGAAGCCGGTTGGAAAGCTCCTCGAAGGCAATGATTGGCGGCAGGGGGGGCAGAGCCGGTAGCGTGGCACTCAGGATATTCGACTCGTTCAAAATCATTCGTTCCTTGTTGCTTTACAACGGAATTGAGCCGGCCCGCCCGGCCATGCGCCGCGTGAAGGTGTAGCCAATGTGGCCCCGGGCACGCGAGACGAATCTTAGCCGCCGCGCGGCGGGCAATCAAACGCGGAACAGATTTGGATCACACAACTGCGATGATTTCATGGTGACAACCGAGGCTTTCGCACTCAGAACAACGCCGCCAAGCGGCTGGCGGGGTGTTCGGGCGCTTCGGCGGCGGGTTCTTCGCCATGATGCCAGGCGGCCAGTCCGTAGAGAAGGAACACCAATGCGATGACGCCCAGCCCGATGCCGACGAACCAGAACATCCGGCGGCGCGTCAGCGCGGAAATGGCGGCGACGGCGATCGCCACCTGAAACAGTGTCACGCCGCCGGCGAAGATCATGTGCAGATGATCGTGAAACTTCGACGAATCCTGTGTCTGGTTAGCCAGCCGCCGGGTCGTCTCCTGCTGCCGGCGGGCGTCGATCACCTTTTTTCGCAACGTGGTCGGGACGGTCTGCCCGCCGTCGGCCAGATCCTCGACGCGCTGCTCGCGCAAAAGCGTCTTGATGCTCTTGGCCTGGTAGTAGCTCCACTGGTCGGCGGCCTGCACCTGCTCGAGCATCGCCTCGTGCTCGTGATGGCCCGACAGCAGGCTGGTGATGGCCGCCAGCGCCGCGAGAATCGCCGCCGTCAGCGCGACGCCCGTCACCCAGCGCTCGCGGGCTTCGTGCGCCGCCTCGTGCGCCTGCTCGTGTGCGTGCTCCGCGTGTGAATCGAATTCCTCCATGGCGGAAGTGTAACCGCGGAAAGGGGGAGAGGGGAGTGCTGAGAGTTGTTGGTGGAGGGTTGAGAGGCATTCGTAGGGTTCGCTTCAGCGAACGCTGTTGGCGCAAGGGGCGATTCGCGTTCGCTGAAGCGAACCCTACGCGCGCGCCCGTGGGCAGCAACCACGCCGGTGGGCGCAACCGTGCCGGTGACGCGCGGCGCGATCCGCTAATTTTCCTTTACCCACACTGCGGCGTAGCGCACCTGGCCGCCGGTAAATTGCTGGCCGGCCTGCCGCATCATTTCCTGGATTTTGAAATAATCGCGGCCGGAGGGATCGGTGCGTTGATTGAAGAGGGCGGCGACGTTGATGCCATTGGGTTGTTGCTGCACCAGGGTGAACGTGCCGGGCAGGCTGCCGAAGAAGGCCCATGACTGCCCGTTGCCTTGGCGCGGTTCGCCCGAGATCCAGTAGGCGTTGAGGAAGCGCGCCAGGTCGGGCGCGGAGGCGATCAGGCCGCCGTGCGAATCCATCGCCTCGATATAAAACGTGCCATCGGGCGCGGGAACGTTGCGCGGGCCTTTCGAGTTCACCACATTAGGTCCGCGATCCGGGTCGAGATATTGCGGCTCGCGCGGATTGCGGTCGGCCGGCAGACTTCGAGCCAGCTCGACGCTCCCGATCCCCAGCGGCGACAGAATCTCCTTGTTCACGAATTTCAGATACGGCTCCCCCGTTACCTTCTCGATGACGCGCCCCAGCACGCAATATCCGAAGTTGGAGTAACACTCGCGCGAGCCGGGCGCGAACTGCAACGGCTGTCCCACCATATAGCGCACCACGTCATTTGCCGACGCGGGGCCTTTCTTGTCCAGGGCCGCGGATATCTCCAGCGGGCGGAACATCGGATCGAACGCCTTGTCGCGATCCCAGCCGGCTTTGTGTTCGAGCAACTCCTTGATGGTGATTTGATCCAGCCGGGGATCTTTTTTCGTGCCAGCGGGCGGCGTCAGCGCAAGCAGCGGAAAGGCCCTGGTATCCAACGATAGTTTTCCGTGTGAAATGAGCCGGCGGATGGCGGCGGCGGTGAAGGGCTTGGTGACGCTGGCGATGCGAAATGGATCATCCGCTTTCAGCTTGCGACGACTGCCGGCATCCGCGAATCCATAGCCGCGCTGCAGCAGCATTTTGCCATCGCGCGAGACGGCCAGCGTGCCGGCGCGGATATGCCTCGCGGCCATATAAGTCCGCATCGCCTGATCGAAAACTTCCGGCCCGGCGGGTTTGACGTTGGCGCCGTAAGCCGTGACGACGACCGGGCGAAAACCGTCCGTGGCTTGCTTGGTGAATTCGGCTTGGTAGTCGGCGGCTGACATGCCATGACGCGCCACGCAGGGCGTTGCGTCCTTCACCAGCACCGCCGCGAACAACACGCCGCCCTTGGCCGGATACGCGGCCACGCTGGCGGGGCGGTAGCCTTTGGGCTGCCATTCGTCGAATAGCTTTTGATATTCATCGGCGGTCAGATCATGGCGGGCAATCCAGGGCGTCTGGCCAGCGGCGACAAACAACACGGCCAGTCGATACGACCCGGCTCCATCGCCGTATCCGCTAATCACCCCCGGCCGCATGCCGCGCTTCGCGAAGGCATCCACCTGTTTGTTATATTCCGCGCTGGTTAGGTTGTATCGAACTTCCGTAGCGGGCTTGCGCTGCGCGCGAACCCAAATCGCCGCGAACCGCGCCCCTTGTGCGCCCTGGTATCCGCTCACGCAACTGGGCTCAAACCCCCTGGCCGCAAGCGAATCGAGCGCTTTGCGAAAATCCGCTGCCGACAGATCGTGATGCGCCTCCCAAGCCGGCGCGTTAGGAGTTTTTAGCGCCACGGCGGCAAACTCCGGCGCGCCGCCGGCATCGTAGCCATTCACGTATTCGAGCCGATATCCTTCCGCCACGACGCGCTGCACCCATGCCTGGTAAGCGCTCGAACTCATCGCGTGGGCGGCGATGAAGGGCGCGGCGGCTCGAGCCGTCCACGGCAACGCCAGCACAAGCAGCGGCAAGAGCAGGAGTTTGCAGGAAGAAGCGGTCGCCATCGAAGGACCATACCCTCCGCCAACAACCACACCCCCCAAGCAGGATTACCGCAGAGGCGCGGAGACGCAGAGGCGGATTCGAAGTTCGCAAGTCACAAAAAAACAAAAAGGCAATTCTTTTGTTGCTTTGCTCAGTTGCAGGGAATTCAACACCCGCCTCCGCGCCTCCGCGTCTCCGCGGTTAAATGCCCCGTTGGTGGGACGAAACCACGTTGACCATAATGCAAGCACTTGCACTTCATTTATGCAACCGCTTGATCTTCAAATCCTTGAACTGGATTTCCATTGTGAAGCCCGCGTGCAGTTGCAGGGCGATGACGCCGGACTTGAGGGCCTTGGGGCTTTCGTCATTCATCTCGGTGGTGAGACGGCCATTGATGGAGTAGGTGACGCGGGGGCCGTCGGCGACGACCACGCATTCGTTCCAGCCTTTGTGATGAACGATTTTGCTCAAGCCCTTTGATTCCGGGAGCGGCGTGTTCATGCGCTCGTTGTCGGCATTCCAGACGGTTTTTTCGCCGCGGTTGCTCATGGTGCCCCTGCCGCCGGCGACGCCGGCCTCGTCATAGATGGAGCCGTCATAGCCGCCGCGGCCGTCGAAGTCGGCCTGGTAGCCCCCAACGCGGTCGGTTTTGGGATCGATGATCTTGGAGCGAAACTGCACGCCGGAGTTGCCGTCGTCGGTGGCGAAGCGATAGCTGAAGCGCATCTCAAAATTGCTGACGCTTGGCATGGCGGTGTAGATAAGGAAAGTCTGCTTGGATTTGTCCTTGGTTTCGTGGCCGCTGATGACGCCGTCCTTGACGGACCAGTAGCCTTCCAGGCCCTGCCAGCCATCCAGGCTCTTGCCGTCGAACATGGGGATGAACCCATCGGCATCCGCCTTGGGCAATTCCACGGCAGCCGCCGCGGGTGCCGATTGATCCTCGGCATGCACGAGATAAGCGCACGTCCCCAACCCCAGGGCCGCGACAGCAGCGATAACAAGCGAAGCACGATTAAGCATTGTGTTCCTCCGAATTCCCGTATCGATCCATTGCGGGTTCCCTTGGACGCTCCAAGGTCGGCCCGCGCGTTTGTACCTAGGCGAATGGACCGCCGTTGACGCCGGCTCAAGGGCTCGGCGAAAGTGATTTCGATATTGTTGCCTTTCACATGCAGGGCGGGGGCGTATTGCTTTTTGCCGGTGTAGCGGACGCGCTCGAAGGCGGTAAGCCGGTGGGCGTTTCCTGGACCGAGACGAAATTCCGAAATCCGAAGCACGAAATCCGAAACAAGCTCAAAATTCAAAAGGACGAAAATATCAAAAAAGATCCGATGGACGCACCCTTTGAATTTTCCGCTTTTTTCGCTTTTGGATTTGTTTCCCTTCGGGTCTGAGCCTCAGGGTCGAAGACGGATTTCGTGCTTCGGATTTCGGATTTTGACCCGTATTTCGGATTCAATCCTTTTCTTCAGGTGATTACCTATTTGGGGCCTCGGCTATTTTGCCTCATCTTTTGTGGCCAATTCGGTCTTTCCCCCAATGGGGACTATCCAGAGATTGCGGAACCGGACGGAGTGATTGTGGTATTGCAGGCGGATGGGGCCGGGCGCGTCGGCTTCGGGCTGGCCGCCGCCGGTGGGGCCGGGGATTTCGGTGTTGTCCTGGACCAGTTCGCCGTTCCAGTAGAGCGTGACATGGGCGTTTTCAACCTTCTTGCCTTCCTTAAATTTGGCGGCGTGGAAGGTGATGTCGTAGGTCTGCCATTCGCCCGGCGGCTTGGCCATGTTCTTGAGCGGGTCTTTCACGCCGTACACCGCGGCGCAGCCGCCCTTGGCGTAGGTGTCGTTGTGATAGCTGTCGAGCACCTGGATTTCGTAGCGGCCCTGCTGGTAGACGCCGCTGTTGCCGCGATCCTGGCTTTTGAATTCCGGGCCCAGCTTGGGCTCGTTGAACTCCAGGTGTAGCTGGTAATCCGTGAACTTGTCCCTCGTGGAAATATCCTGTTTCTCCGACACCATCGCGCCATTCTTCACCGGCCAATTGGCCGGCGTCCAGTGCGCCTCCTCGTCGGCGCCATCAAATAGAACAATCGCGTGAGCCGGCTTTTCCGCCCCCGGCTTGAGGACATCGTTCTTGTGGGCATCGTCGGCGCCGCGAACGGCAAAGCCGAGTCCCACGACGGCCACGAATGCAAGAAACGCGCGAGCCTTGCGGCTGGAATGCGACATGGGGTCTTTCTCCAGTGGGTTGGGTTTCAGGGTTCTCGCCGCCAGCTGTTCGCCGACGGCGGCACTGTTCGTTGCTACTACAGGGAGGGGGGATGGGTGTTGAAGGAGCGGCCCGATTGAGTGTGGGATTGTAGGGTTCGCTTCAGCGAACGCGGTTTCCGCGCCGTTCGTCGTGGCTGGCAATCGTGGGGCTCCGTGCGTGGGACTGATTCCGCAATCCCCGGAGCGACAGCGTTCGCTGAAGCGAACCCTACGACCGGGGAATATCCAGAGCGCGAGACGCAATCGACATTCGGTCGCTACAAATCGTTGTTCTGGGCGCGCGTTGGCCCTTTGGCTCTGTTGCGTGCCGGCCGGGGGCATTCGATTCGGCATAATCGCTACAAATGTTCCATCAATACCCACTCGGGTGCATCACCCGCGTCTCCAACCGCAAGAATCCCCGACCCGCGACGTTGTTATTGCAGTATGCTGCTGTAACCATTCGCCGTGAGGGAAAATCATCGTGGCCCCAATCACCAGAAGCAAACGCGAAGACACCTCCAGAACCTCATTTCCCCGCCGGTTGATCCGGCATGTGCAATGCCCCGCCTGCGGCTACGAGCCGCCCAAGCATCGCGAAATCCCCATCTATTGCCCCAAATGTCATGGCGGCTGCTGGGAACACTTCGTCTGGAAAGGCCGGCTGCGAGTTACCCTCGACGACTGATACCGCCGGTTTATTTGCGTGAGAATGCACGCCGCTCTACACTCGCCGTTCGGCGATTTCGCCCGAACGTAGGAGAGTTAACCACGAAGGCACAAAGACACGAAGAGAAATCCATCTACATCGAGATCAAATAACGGCTCTGTAGGTTGTTTTTTCGTGTCGATTCGTGCCCATTCGTGGCTCTCTTGTTTCACGCGGGAACGAGGAGCGGCTCATGAGCGATGGCGTGGCAAGGCTGGATTATCGTGGCTTGAACTCTGACGCAAAGCCGCCGCTGGACCTGGGCGTGCGGGTGCGGCTTTCGGTGATGATGTTCCTGCAATTCGCGGTCTGGGGCGGGTGGTTCACCGCGTGGGGAATCTATTGCGAGCACTCGCTTGGCTTTAACAAGCTACAGATCGGCTTTCTTTACAGCACGATGGCGCTGGGGGCAATCGTTTCCAATCTGGTGGCCGGGCAATTGGCGGATCGAGTGCTCTCCAGCGAATACCTGATGGCGATCTTCCATCTGGTGGGCGCGGTGCTGCTTTACGCGATGGCGACAATTCATGATTACCACACCCTGTGGATCGTGGCGTTTGCTTATGCACTGGTCTACAACCCGACGATCGCCATTTCCAATTCAATTTCGTTTGCGAACGTTCCCGATTCAACGCGGGATTTTCCGAGCTTGCGCGTGTTGGGCACCATCGGCTGGATCGCCGCGGGCCTTTCCGTCGATTACCTGCTTCCCGCGGGATCGGAAAAGACCAACGCGCCTTTGCTGATGTGCGCCGGCATATCCGCGGCGCTGGGGCTATTCAGCTTCGCGCTGCCTCATACGCCGCCTTCGGGCAAGAAGGGCGATGCCGTCCCGTTCCTGCGCGCCCTGGGGCTGCTGAAGGATCCCAGCTTCGGCATCTTCTTTGGCATCAGCTTCATCATCACGATCGCGCTGGCGTTCTATTACAATTTCGCCCCCAATTTTCTCACCGACATCCACATTAAGAATCCCGTCGCCACGCAGACCCTTGGGCAGGCATCGGAGATCATCTTCATGCTGCTTCTGCCATTCGCGCTCAAGCGGTTTGGCATGAAAGGCGTTCTGACGCTGGGGATGGGGGCCTGGGCCGTGCGGTACGGGCTGTTCAGCCTGGAGCATCCGCTGGCCCTGATTTACATCGCGATCGCCCTGCACGGCGTATGCTTCGATTTCTTCCTGGCTGCCGGCTTCATCTACACCGACAACAAAGCGCCCGCCGACATCCGAAGCTCGGCACAGGCGCTGTTCACATTCCTGACCTATGGGCTCGGGATGTATATCGGAAATCTGGTCGGCGGAATGTTGGCGCAGTATCTCACCACGCCCGGCGGCCAGACGGAGTGGTCCAAGTTCTGGGCCGTCCCGGCGATCGGGGCGGCGGTCTGCCTGCTGCTGTTCCTGATCCTTTGGAAGGACACGCCGGGCAAGGTGGACCCGCTCGAAGAGCCGCGCGGATTTGCCGTCAGTGCCCCCGGCGGAGATGCATGACGGTTAATGCCGGGGGCTTCCAATCATAACCTCCCCCCGGAAAACCCGGTTAGAGGCACCGAATCGGCGTCAAAGTTACAAAAGGTTACAAAAAGTGGCGCATTTCGTGATGTTTCTGTAACAATGGTTGCGATATGTTTTTGCAAACCACTGTCAATGCAGAGCTTAAACCGCCCCGGCCTCCGTGAGCACCAATGATGCGCGCAACATTTAACAAAATATTGCGAACCGCCGTAACCTCCCGCTGGCGAGAAGTTTATCCGCAGCCGGTCTGAAAAGTCGATGTTGCGCGCATCGCCGGAGGGTCGCCAGGTGTATCATCCCGGCGCAGCGGTTTCAGCTACGCCTCGAAAGCGCGCGCCTCGTGGAAATATCCAGGCTACTGTCGCCCCGATTTAGGACACGGTAACACTACGCCTGTAGCCGCAACTCGACATACGCAGCCTATGTAGAGCAACGCACGTTCGGATCCGCCATCTTTTTGGGCCTGCCCGGACGGCGTTGGCTCGATTGCAAGCATAGTTCCTTGATGATCCGGGTCTGCCATTTCTTATCGCCGAAGGGTTTCCCCTTCATAACCGACTCGCGTAACGCCTCCAATTCCGCTTTTTTTCCCACGGCGGGAAAAGTTGAAAAGGACGCTGCGCGGCGATGAGAGGTTGAGTTTATCGCTTTGGGTGCAACCAGCAGAGGGGGGCAAACGCCGCCGCCGAGCGCGGGGGAGCGAAATACACGTTCACCGCGTGACCACGGCCCACAGTTGAACTGCTTTCCACGCGCATGATTGTTCCCTATCCTCCCGGCCGTACATGTGGGTTTTCAGCGGAAGCGGGCATTGGAACAGGCCAGCGCGTTTATCGGGCCGCCTGTGCTCGACCTTCTGCTGGTTGCACCCAAAGCGACAAACTCAATCCCGGTTCTTCCGGCTTTTGCGTAGGTAGTGCTTGAAAAAAAATGGACATGGCCGTCTCCTCTGGAGTTACCAATCTTCAGAAAGGAGACAAACTCATGTCCACAAGCCTGTTGTATCACGGATGGGGTATTCGCGGCTACC
>DASRLH010000419.1:0-11154 GCA_035648595.1 Tepidisphaeraceae bacterium | reverse complement strand
GCTGTTGGGGGTTTGCCGTCATTCGGGCAGGAGCATTTTGGAGCTTGTGTTTTGCAAGACAAGCGACTGACCGATCGGGCGGTGATCACCGCCGACGCTTTCATGCGGCATCCAGGCGGGACGCTGCCCCAGAAGTTGGCCCTTGCCCATCAGCAGAAGTCCGTGGCGTCTCTGAGATCATCCCGCTCCGCCGCTCGCTTGTGAACCGCCCGCCGGCGCATAGAATCCCACCCTTTCGTTATGACGCGAAATCGCCGGGTGAATCATCCTCCGTCGCGCGAACGAACCGACTTTTTTTTCAGCGGAAATCACCATCATGCCCACACCAAACGATCCGTTCGGCGCCATCGGGAAAATATCTTCAAAAGCCGGGGATGTTACCGTCCATCGCCTCAAAGCTTTGGCGGACAAAGGGGTGGGGAATATTGATCGGCTGCCGTTCTCGATCAAGGTGCTGTTGGAAAGCTGCCTGCGGAATCTGGACAACTTTCTGGTGACGGAAAAGGACGTGCGCGCGCTGGCGGGCTGGAACGCAACGGCGTCGTCGCGCGGGGAATTGCCGTTTAAGCCGGCCCGGGTGATTTTGCAGGATTTCACCGGCGTACCCGCGGTCGTCGATCTGGCCGCCATGCGGTCGGCGATGAAGCGGGCGGGCGGCGATCCGCAACGGATCAATCCGCTCGTTCCCGTCGATCTGGTCATCGATCACTCCGTGCAGGTGGACGAGTTTGGCAGCAGCCTTGCGTTGCTGCACAACGTCGAGAAGGAGTTCGAGCGCAATCGCGAGCGGTATGAGTTTCTCAAGTGGGGGCAAAAGACCTTTCGCAATTTCAGCGTGGTGCCGCCCGCGACGGGGATCGTGCATCAGGTGAATCTCGAATATCTGGCGAAGGTCGTGATGGTGAAGGATGGCGTCGCGCTGCCGGATAGTTTGGTCGGCACCGACAGCCATACCACGATGATCAACGGGCTTGGCGTGGTGGGCTGGGGCGTCGGCGGGATCGAGGCCGAGGCGTGCATGCTGGGCCAGCCGATTTATATGGTCACGCCGCCGGTGGTGGGTTTTAGGCTCAAGGGCGCGCTGCCGGAGGGGGCGACGGCTACCGATCTGGTTCTGGTGGTCACTCAGATATTGCGCGGGCATGGCGTGGTGGAAAAGTTCGTGGAGTTTTACGGCGAAGGATTGGACTACATGACCGTCGCCGACCGCGCGACAATCGCCAACATGGCCCCCGAATACGGCGCGACCATCGGCTTTTTCCCGGTGGACCAGCAAACGCTCGATTACCTGAAACTCACCGGCCGCGACGCGGGGCATATCGATCTGGTCGAGCGCTATTGCAAGGAGCAGGGGCTTTGGCGGAGCCATACGGTTGAGCCGATTTTCAGCGAGATACTGGAGTTGGACCTGGCCAGCGTGCAGCCGAGCGTGGCGGGCCCGCGCCGGCCGCAGGATCGGATCGACTTGCGCGGGGTTCGGCAGAACTTCGCCAGCGCGCTGGTGGATATCTTCAAGAAGTCCGCGGGGCAGGCCGCGACGCCCAGGCTCGATCGCTGGTCGTCGGAGGCGCCGGTCGGGGCGTTTCATTCCAGCGTGCAGGAAGCCGACAAGCAGGGCCACGCCGGCGGCAAGGAGCAGCAGGACAGCGACGCCAGGGAGGCCGCCACCACCGAGCATCTGGCCACG
Organism: Tepidisphaeraceae bacterium; assembly: GCA_035648595.1. Classification (GTDB taxonomy): domain Bacteria; phylum Planctomycetota; class Phycisphaerae; order Tepidisphaerales; family Tepidisphaeraceae; genus RYN-428. The sequence continues at coordinate 9,467 of DASRLH010000419.1, read as the reverse complement.
CAAAAAGACCTCGGCGTTGCAACCGCCCAAGACCCCTGGGCAAAGATGACGCATGGCGACGTGGTCATCGCCGCCATCACCTCCTGCACCAACACCAGCAATCCCTCGGTGATGATCGCGGCGGGACTGCTGGCCAAAAAGGCGGTTGAGAAGGGGCTGCGCGTCAAGCCTTACGTGAAAACCAGCCTTTCGCCGGGCAGCAGGGTGGTCACGGATTATTTGGATAAATCGGGACTGTCCCCTTTTCTGGACAAGCTGGGATTCCAGACCACCGGGTACGGCTGCATGACCTGCATCGGCAACTCCGGGCCGCTGCCCGAGGCTATCGCAAAGGTGGTCGATGAGAAGGATTTGGTGGTCGCGGCAGTGCTGTCGGGAAACCGCAATTTCGAGGGACGCATCAATCCGCACGTCAAAGCCAACTATCTGGCCTCGCCGCCATTGGTGGTCGCGTACGCGATCGCCGGCACGATGGACCTGAATCTACAAGATGAGCCGTTGGCAAGAAATGACAAAGGCGAGCAGGTCTATCTGCGCGACATTTGGCCGACGCAGAAGGAAGTAAGCGACACGATCGCCAAAGCCGTGAATGCCGACCAGTTCCGCAAGCAATATGCGAACGTCGCGGAGCGCAACCCGGAATGGAACAAGATCCCCGTCAAAGGCGGCGAACTGTTCGCCTGGGATGAAAAAAGCACGTACATTCAGGAGCCGCCGTTCTTCACGAACTTGTCGCGCGAGCCCAAACCGATTCAGGGGATCCGCGGGGCGCGGGTATTGGCGATGGTGGGCGATTCGGTGACGACGGACCACATTTCGCCCGCCGGCTCGATCAAGAAGGATAGCCCCGCCGGGCATTATCTGATGAGCGAGGGCGTCGCGCCCCTTGATTTCAACAGCTACGGCGCCCGCCGGGGAAATGATCGCGTCATGACGCGCGGCACACTGGCCAATATCCGCCTGCGCAATTTGCTCGCGCCCGGCACCGAGGGCGGCGTCACGCGCTATTTGGGCAAGGCGGGGGAAAACCAGAACGAAATCACGAGCATTTTTGATGCTTCCGCGCGCTATCAGGAAGCCGGAATTGGGCTGATCATTCTGGCGGGAAAGGATTATGGCATGGGCTCCAGCCGGGACTGGGCCGCCAAGGGGGTTTATCTGCTGGGGGTGAAGGCGGTGATCGCCGACAGCTTCGAGCGAATCCATCGCAGCAACTTGGTTGGCATGGGCGTGTTGCCGCTGGTATTTCACAAGGGCCAGACGCGCGCGAGTCTGGGTCTTACGGGCTTGGAGATTTTCGACATTGAGATTGACGATAAGCTTAAGCCGCTTGCGGAAGTAAAGGTGCGTGCCGTTGGCACGGGCGCCGCGCCGGTCGAATTCACGACGGTTTGTCGAATCGATACGCCCGTCGAGATCGAGTATTACCGCAACGGCGGCATCCTCCACACCGTTCTTCGTAAGATGCTTCGCGGAACCGCATCCTGATTCTCATTTAATTCTCATGCACTCCATATTTTTCTGAAAAAAATCGGAATAAAGACTTGAATTCCGAGAATCCGATGTTAATTTGGGGAAACGCTCGATTTGTGGCGAGCCGCTTCTCTTTCTTTGCTGATAACTAAGTCGGATGGAGTCTCCGGCCGGGTGGCGCGTGCGCCATCGTCCGGGATCGGCCCCGTCGTTGGGAGGTCGAATGAAGACAATGCGCAGTCACGGCGTGATCGAATCGCTCGAGAACCGGGTGCTGCTTTCGGTTGCGATGGGCGCCGATGGATGGACCGTCATCACGCCAAGCGCCTCGGCACACCAAATCTACGTCAGCAGCACGAGCGGCGCGGATACCAACAACGGCCTGGCTCCCGTGGACGATCCCGCTCATCCGGGCGTTGGCCCGGTTGCCTCGCTGGCCAAAGGGTACGCCCTGATCCGTAACGTCAGCGATGATGAAATGCTGCTCAAGCGCGGCGATATCTTCGTGGGAAACTTGAGCGGCTGGGGGAAATCCGGCCTCAATCCGCAGGAGCCCATCGTCCTCACCAACTATGGAGACCCCAACGCCGCCCGGCCCGTGATCGATTCCGGCGTCGGCAGCGCCATTTCGGGTAGTTCCTACGTTGTGCATCTGGCCATCGTCGGCATCGACTTCACCTCCTCCACCCACGACCCCACCAGCCCCAACTACAATGGGCGCGGCAGCTACGGGCTTTATGACCTGGGCACGCTCGACGATTTGCTAATCGAGGACTGCCGATTCCGAAATTTCGTCAACGGCATCACCCTACAGGCCACGAGTATGTACGGGCCCATCAGCAATGTCACCATCCGCCGAAGCGAAATCATTGACGCCTATAACACCAACGGCAACTCCCAGGGGCTTTATAGCTATGGCGTGAATGGACTGACCCTGGAGGAAAATATTTTCGACCACGACGGCTGGAGTGAAAACGTCCCGGGCGCCCCGGCAAACATCTATAGCCACGATGCCTACGTCGCCTCCAACAACACCAACTGCGTGATCAAGGGCAACCTCTTTGCCGATTCCGCGAACAGCGGATTGCAGGCACGCGGCGGGGGAATCGTGGATGACAATCTGTTTGTCAGCGATCCCACGAGCCTCTCATTCGGCCTGACCAATGGCGCCACCGTCACCGTCGGCGGGGTAAGCGGCGAGGTGATCGGCAATGTGTTCCTGAAGAGCCGGGCCCTGGCGCCCAGTTCGCCGGGCGGCATCGGCGCGCAGCTCGGAAACCTCAAGCCCGGCGGGGGAACGGAGATGGCCAACAACATCTTCGAGGATGACACACAAGGCATCAACCCCGCCATGCAGTTCGCCCCGGGCAACGCCGTGGCCAATCCGCAGGATGAAGTGGGCCTTAATACGCTGGTGGTCGAAAACAATATCGTCCATAACTGGGGCTTTGGCGTCAGCTTCAGTGGAGACTACCAACCCGGCGTTCCGGGCTCCACCGACCTTAATCAGGTGGTTATCCGCAACAATGATTTCCAGAACAACCTGACGGGCCGGATCGTTTCGCATGGGTACATATATGATCCACGTTACGAAAGCTGGTCGGGAAACCGCTATGCATCGCCCACCGACGCCGCCGATTGGTTTGCCCTTCAGGGGGCGCACATTACGCTGGCGCAATGGCAAAAACAGGTAGAGCCCACGGCGATCGCCGCCACCGTCCCCTATGTCGATCCAACGCGGACGCTTGAAACCTATATGGCCTGGCAGGGGCTTCCGGCAACCGCCAGTGCCTGGATCACCGGCGCTCGCGCGCTCAACAAGAGCAACTGGGATCCGCGCTATCTTTCCACCGCGGTGATCAGCTACATCCAGGCCGGCTATGAGGTCGACGCCAATCCTCCGGTGGCCGCGCTCGCGCCGCCGGCCAATGTGACGCCTGGCAACTACAAGGCGACTCCTGCGGTAAGTTTCGCCGTCAATTATTCCGATGCCGTCGCGGTGGACCCGGCCACCCTCGCTTCGGGCAATCTTACCGTTGCCGGCCCGGGCGGCGTAAGCCTGCCCGTTGCCCTTACCGGCGCCACCGGAAGCGGGTCGTCGATCACGGCTGCCTATACGGCTTCGCCGCCAACGGGCGGTTGGGCCGCCGTGCCTTTTGGAACCTATGTCATCTCCTTGGTCAGTGGGCAGGTGAAAAACACCGGCGGCGTCGCGACCGCGGCCCAGTCGTTGGGCAGCTTTCAAGTCACTGTCAACGCCGATCCCCAGCCCCCCAAGGCGCCAGCCGCCACGCCCGCCAGTTTCGTGGCTCATGCGGGGGCGTCGGCAATCACGCTCTCCTGGACCGACGCGGCAGCGGATGCGCGGGGCTTTGTCCTGCAACGCGCTCTGGACCCAGGTTTCGCCGTCGGCCTGCAAAGCTTCCCGCTCACGGGCGGGGCCGGAAACTATGTTGACGGCGGCGTGAACGTCGGCACGAACTATTACTATCAACTCATCGCGACCAACCCCATCGGCAACTCCGCCCCGACCGCCGCCGCCCTCGCCACCGTGCTCCCTGCCGCCCCGGCGCTGTCGAGCGTAACCCTCAACGACGGCAACACCCAACGCGCCTCGATCTTCTCCGCGACGTTGGTTTTCACGCAGAAGGTCGCGATGGACGCGACGAAGGTGCAGTTGCTTGTGAACAAGAACGGCGGCTCATCGGTGTCACCGGACGTCTTGGCCGTTGCCAATCCTTCGGGGGATGGACGGATCTGGGTCGTTACCTGGAGCAGTGGCCAACCGGGCGATGAATTGGCCGACGGCTCGTATAGCCTCGTGGTCCACGGGGCCTTAATTACCGATGCCTACGGCCAAAGCGCGGGCGCGGATAAGACCACGACGTTCACCGTGGCAAACCCGCCAGTGGTTGCCAATGTCGTTTGGACCCACTCGGCTCCGCCTCACACATTGGCCTTCACGTTCAATCAAGATGTATCTGCCACGCTGTCGCTTTCGTCGCTCAAGCTGCTCAATGGGAGCAGCCAGGTTGTTCCCGCCGCCAGCTACAGTTGGAACGCGGCCACTCTGACCGCCACCTACACGTTCGTGGGGGCGTTGCCGGACAATTCGTATCGCGCGCAGATTTCGGCCGCCACGACCACTAATGCCGCCGGCGTGCATCTGGACGGCAACGGGGACGGCATCCCCGGCGACGACTACATTTTCAATTTCTACCTCGGCAAGCCCTCTCTGTCGGTCGCCGGCTTGCCATACGCCAACGTCGGCGGCATCTACACGCTCACGCTCAGCAAGCCATATGATTCCAGCGGGACTCCCATCAGCTACCTGATTCATTGGGGCGATGCAGTAACCACCAGCAGCCCGACTGTGGGCGCGTTCCAGCATACCTATGCGAGCCCATTGAACGAGACGCCGATCTCGATCGATGTGGTTGACGCCAACGGCACACACACCAATTGCGCCTCGCTGACGGTATTGGTGAGTCGCGCTTCAATCGCCTTGACCGGCGCCGCCAACGGCGGGACCGGCGCCGCCGCCAACGTCAATCCCAATGGAACCTACACTCTGCATCTGGGCGCGGTCACCGATCCGGGATTTGTCGTCAGCCAGTATATCATCCACTGGGGCGATGGCACGACTACCGCGGCCACCGATCCCGCGCAGCCGCTCACGCATGTGTACGCCAACTCCAAGTACTATGCCCTGAATGATACGATCGCGGTCGATCTGGTGGATAACAGCGGACCAATCGACGGGAGCGGCAATCCCACCCTGTTCACAAATGTCAGTGCGGGCACCCTATCCGTGACGGTTAATAGCTGGCCTTACGTGGAGACATTGGGCGCCCTCAATGCCAACGTGAGCGGCGTCTTTCATCTGGTGGTCAGCGCGCCGTATGATCCGGGTTTTACTCCCAGCCAAATGACCGTGCATTGGGGTGATGGAAGTGCGCCGCAAGTGATCTTGCCGGCCGCCACGGTGCTCACCCACACCTACGCGACGGCGGGCCCGCAAGTCATTACCGTGGATGTGACGGATCCCAGCGGCGTGTACGCGACCGCCAGCCTGGAAACGCTAACCGTCAATCCGCCTCCCACGGTGGCCCTGTCAGGCAACGCGACCTCCAGTGCCGGAAGCATCTACGCGATGAACATCGCACCGGCCAATGATATCGGACAGACTGTGAACGGGTATACGGTGCATTGGGGCGATGGGGCGAGCGATTCATACGCGGTTCCGGGAAGCGCGACGCATACCTACGCCTCAGTCGGGAAAGATACCATCGCCGTGGATGTGACGGACGGCACGGGTGTGTATTCCGCCGCGGGCACGCTGGCGGTCACGGTCAACAATAACCCCACCATCGTCCTGTCCGGAAGCGGAAACGCCAATGTTGGGGGAGCCTACACGCTGAACTTGGGCGCAGTTCACGATCCTGGCCATACCGTTACCAGCGCTACTGTCCATTGGGGCGATGGAACAAGCAATAGCTACCCACCCAGCGGCGCGGTCACCCATGTTTTTCCGACAACCGGATCCGATACCATCACGGTGGATTTGACGGACTCCAACGGCACATACGCGAATGTCGCGACGATGCCGGTGGTCGTTAACAGACCCAGTGTAAGCTTAAATGGAGGTGGGACGGTCTACCAGGGCCAGACCTACACGCTCTCGCTTGGGCCGGCGTACGATGTTGGGGGTTCTCCCACCCAATACGTCGTTCACTGGGGCGATGGAACCAGCAGCACTCTCACCCAGTTGGGTTCCGTCACGCACATGTATGCGGCGGCTCTCAACGCGATTATCACGACGGACCTGATCGATGCCACCGGAACTTTCCGCAACGCCGGCTCGATGCCGCTGAAGATCCTCCCGGCTCCCACGATCAGTGTAAGCGGAGCGGCCGCCGCGACGGAAAATGTGCCGTATACGTTGAACCTGGGAGCGGTCACAGATCCTGCCGGAGCAGTCACTGGATATACGGTGCACTGGGGCGACGGCACGAGCAACGTGTACACCGCCGGCGGCCCCGTCACGCATTTATACACCGCCACTTCCGTTGGAGAGCCTATTACTGTTGATCTGACCGATCCCCTGGGCACTTATGACAATGCCGGCGGGTCGTTAATGGTAAGTGTGGGCGGAGCCTCGGTCATCGGTCGTTACGTCTATTACAACAACAGCACATTCGACGCGAATAACCCCACCGCCGCAACCACCGACTTTCGGGCAATCGCCCGAACCAAGCAGGCGCTGCTGCCGGGCCAAACCGCCAGCTTCGCCAACTACACCAGTTACACCAAGGGCATCAATGGTATTCTGATAGATGTAGTGGGATTGCCCGCCGGGACGAATCTTTCGGCGGCGGACTTTTCGTTTCATACCGGACTTGGAGGCAACCCCACCGGCTGGTCTGTCGCGCCCGCACCGGCAAGCGTGACAATCCTCCGAGGGGCGGGAGACAACGGCTCGGACGTTATCGATCTGACCTGGCCCGACTCCTCGATCGTCGGCAAATGGCTCCAGATCAAAGTACTCGCCGACGCCAATACGGGGCTTACAACCCCCGACGTGTTTTACTTTGGCAATGCGCCGGGAGATACAGGCAACAGCACGACCGACGCTCAGGTGACCGCCGCCGATGTGTTGCTGATTCGCAAAAACCTTTCCATCCTCCCAGTATCCGTAAATAGTCCCTATGACTTCAATCGTGATGGCCGGATCACCATCGCCGATGCGTTGATCGCGCGATCGCATCAAACGAATGCTTCCACCGCGCTACAGCTGATGACGGCGCCCACTTCGCCCACTTCCATGAATGCATTGGCGCGATCAGCGTCTCCACACAAAGCCACGACAAAAGGCCACCCTGCAGGCGCGGTGCTTTGAGAGGTCAACGTACCGACCACAAACGCCCGTTCTCAGCGGCGTTCCCTTTCTTAGCAAACTCAGCAAGTGCAAGACCAGAAATGTTAAGGCAGGCCCGTCAAAGACTCGCTGACTGCCAAGAAGCAACGACCGGCGAAATAAAACAGGCGGGCGACCTTGGTTTAGGCCGCCCGCCCGTCTTCTTAATCGCAAGACTGTCTCGAACGTGCCGCGTTCACAGCAGCAACTGGAGCTGCGCCGTGAAGACAAATTCACCGCGTCCGCCCGGACTGGCCAAAACGTCGCTGCCGCCATCGTCGAGAGGGATTCCGTTGGGGAGGTACTTGCCCTCCAGCGTGAATTTTGCCCTATACCCATGAATGTAGTAGTTCACTCCGCCGGTAATCTCCTGCACATAGTTGTGGGAACCTGCGGGAGTGCCTTGCAGTCTCATGTATTCGTAGCGGGCGTACGGCTCCCAAGTGTGGTTAAAAATGTACCCGCTTTCGAACAGTAAGGAGTACTCGTTCGTGGCCCTGCCCGCCACCGCCGGGTCGGCTGCCAGGCTGCTGGCGCCCGTGGGAGTTTGCGTGTAAATCCCGAAATTATGGGTGGTATAACGATCAAGCACCGCCCCGAAGAAGCTTAAGCCGCTTGGATCGCCATACATCCCATCCACGGCCGCGACAGTCTGGCCAGTGTGTCCGCTCTCCGAATAATCGGCGCCAGAGCCGAAGACCAGGAGCGGCTCCTTATCGTCCACCGCGCCAACCTGGCTATAGTCGGACCAGCGTCCCATGACTTTGTATTCAACGCGCCCCGCGACGCCATAATCGTATCGGTTGTAGCCCCCGCTACTGCCCGTATCCAGGAAATTAGTGTTGGCTGAACGCATTCCATGATTCAATACAGTCGTTGTGCGGATATTTGTGTTCGGATCGAAGATAAGGCCGACCGCTTCAGTAAAAGTATCGGCGTTTCCAAAGATATTTCCCGTGAGCGAACGCTCCGCGCCATGTTGGTAACGGGTGCTGGTGATGCTGTCGTGATATACCGGATCGTGTATTTGCCCGCCGACAACATAGAAGGGGGTGTCGCGGAAGTGGTATTTGGTCCACGCCTCTTCGAGAAGAGGCACGCCTCCCAAGCTGTTCCCGGTGGTTCCGATTTTTGTTCCCGCTGCATTAACCACATTTTGGTTGCCGCTGGTCCGGGCGGTGGACCAATTGAAGAAATACGTCAGGTCCGTGCCGAACATGTTGCCGTCGATTCCCCATTTCACGCGGCGCAATTCCAAGCCGTTGTCGAGTTGATCATTTCCAGCTTTGAAGTTCTGACGGTCCATGGTGATATCGCGAAGCTGAAAATGCATCCACGGCCGAAATGCGAATTTCCCATCCGCGCTTTGGATGCCAAACCGATTGTTGTTATACCCGGCGGTAAAACCCTCCACGTCCAACAGCCGCGAGTGGTCCTTGGCATCCTTGGATAGCGCCCGGTTGATCGCGGCATCATCCGCCTGGCGTTTGTCCTCCTGGCGCTTTTGCTCGGCCTCTTTCTGCTGGGCTTCAAGCTGATCAAGCCGCGCCCGCAGCGTCTTGATCTCATCGGCGGTACTGGTTTGCGCCGGTTGCGTCTGTGGCGCTTGCTGGCCCCAGGCACAGGGGGCACACACGGCCAGGCCCACGAGGGCCGCCATCATCAGGAGGCGGGATCGATTGCTCACAGTTGCTCCTTCCTTCCGGGAAGTTTCCACCCGCCGCGGCCGCCTGGCCACTGAAACGCGGGGCTTTGCTTCCGCTGACTCTTTTGTCCGCGGGCATCATCCCCGCCAGTGTTAGCGCTGTGCGCTTCATATATTAAGCATTGGCTAAGAGCAAAACGCCATGCCGGGCCGACAAGTCGATACCGGTCTATAAGGCGCACCCGCCCAGTACATACCGGCCCATTCGTGAATCAAAATGTTACAATTGAATAATGCCGTTCGGCTCGCCGGTTGCTTTATTATATGCTGGGCACGAGTATGGGGTTCAGGCGCGAGGTGGTTGCACGGGCCCCAGGCGCCAGCGCCTTGGAAGGGGGCGAATAGCGCGCAGCATCAAAGCGGAGTGACCCG
>DASRLH010000418.1:0-2682 GCA_035648595.1 Tepidisphaeraceae bacterium | reverse complement strand
GTAGCCGCGAATACCCCATCCGTGATACAACAGGCTTGTGGACATGAGTTTGTCTCCTTTCTGAAGATTGGTAACTCCAGAGGAGACGGCCATGTCCATTTTTTTTCAAGCACTACCTACGCAAAAGCCGGAAGAACCTGAATTTGGGTTATAATCAACGCCGGGTTGTGTGTAGGGGACTGACCCTTGGAAAGTGCCCGTGCAAGAGTTGGCGCCGGTGTAGAATTCCACTCTCCCACACACCTGGGGCGCAAGCGGCGGTGATCCATTGCCATCGCAGAATTTGCCCGCGTCCACCGGATCCGTAGACCAGTTACATGCTATGTACTGCGCTGTCGGAACATATTTCATGAAAACGGGGGTCACCGGGGGAGTTCCGATCGTTCCGTTCGTTTTGATGCAGCCGGCGGCACAGTCGGTCGGTATAGGGCAGCTATACTGCACCTCCTCATCGGCCCGCGCCGGCGACGTCCGTACATACGCCGCCAGCGCAATCGCGAGAGACGCGGCGGGAACAAACAGGTACTTGAACTTCATCGATTCTCCTTCGCAACAATGGCAGACGCCTTGGGCTCGGCCAAAGCCGATCCATTGGCGGCGGACCCTTCGGCAACCGGACGACCGGCTCCGATTTTCGCCCGAACGGGCAGGGTTAGCCGCATCGGCGTCTTGCCGGTGAATTCAATATTTAGCGTGCTGGTGATCAGGGTGCCCGGCGGAAGCGCGGGCACGTCCATCGTGAGTTGTAGGTCGTTGTAGCCGATGGCCGATTCGTCGCTGTTGAGCGCACGGGTGATATTGGCTTGCAGATCGGGCCGCAAGGCGACTTGCGCCGGCAGGAGGGCGAGGGCGGCGCGGGGGCCTCGAATGTGGATATGTTTGGTGGCGGGCGCGCCGGCTGAGACGATGCCAAAATCGGCCCGGCCGGGAATCGCCACGAGCGGCGTGGTCGTCTTAAGCGTGGCGGCGACGCGCAGCGAGACGGTTTGCTCAACGCCCGCCGACTTCACGCGGACGATCACTTGCCGGGAGACCTGTGGATCGATCGCGTCGCCGGGCAGGGCGATCGTGAACGGAATGGAGAGGCCGGCGGAGGGAGAGAGCGTTTGCGGCGGGACGTGGGCGACGACGCAGCCGCAGCTTGTTGTGACGCCGAGAATATCGATGTTGGACGCGCCCCGGTTCACCAGATGAAACGCGCCGGCGACCTTTGTTCCCGGCTCGGCGGACTCGAAGTTGACCAGCCGGGCGTCGGCATAAAGCCCGGCCACCTCAGTCACCCGCGGCCCCGAGGCGTTGTGCCGGGCGGCCCGAACGATCCACGCGCCCGCGATGAGAAACGCCAGAAGCACGACGGCAAGAACGATCCGCGCACGCGCAACCGCTGGCCGCTGGCCGCTGGCCGCTGGCCGCTGGCCGCGCCGTCGACTCGTTGGCTAATTGTGCATGCCGCGAAACAGGCATTTCGCCTTTCCGGCAGCCGCTTTCGCGGCCGCATCAGAATGGCCCGGAGGGACAGAAGCCCTCCACCACTCAGAATAGGTATTACAGACCCTACAGGCAGGCGAAGTTCATTGCAATCCCTAAAAACCATAATAATAAAAATTTTGTCGCAATTCCTCAAAAGCGAAGATCGTGCGCCGTTATTTCATCGCACGGCAAACTGTGTTTTGGGGAGCGCAACGTGCCTTGGGCGACGCACCGCGATTTCCTCTGATGGCGTCCCCTCCCCCGCCGGCCCTTCCCACTGCCGCCAGCGCCACAGCGCCCGCAGCGCGGCAACCCCATCCCGCAGGCGGATTTTCTTGCCGTCGCTCTTGCCCCGCGGCGAATACGACACCGGCACCTCCACAATCCGCAGCCCCATCCGGCACGCCTTGGCGATCACCTCCGGACAAAACTCGAAGCGGCTGCACCGCAGGTCCATCCGCCGCAGAATCGCAGTCCGGGTCACCTTATAGCAGGTCGCCTCATCGGTCAGCTTGATGCCGTAGAGTACGCGCACGGCCCAGTTCAGGCCATGCACCCCAAGCCGAAAGAACCAACCGACGCCGCGATGCCCGCCGTTGAGATAACGTGAACCCAGCACCATATCCGCCTCGCCGGCGAGCAGCGGCTCAAGGAGCCGAGCGTAATCGCCGGGATCATACTCCAGGTCCGCATCCTGCACGAGGGTGAAGACGCCGTGCGCGTGAGACAGGCCGGTGCGGATGGCGTGGCCTTTGCCGAGGTTCGTCGGATGCGTCAGGATCACCAACCCCGGCGTGTCGCGCCAATGCGCAAGGGCGGCGGCGGTGCCGTCGGTCGAGCCGTCGTCTACTATAATGATTTGCTTGGGGTATGGCGCCGCCATCACGCGCGTAACCAATTCACCGATCGTAGCAATCTCGTTGTACGCCGGAATGATTACGCTCAGCGACGGCGGATGTAGGCCCCCTTCAGGCGTCTCGTCCAAGCGCAAATCGCGGTGCGGCTGGTTTGTCGAGCAAATCATGATTTGGCCCCGTTTCCGTTTCTGCCGCTTGACTGCGTCGTCGGGTTTTCCAACGCCGGCAACCCAAGTTTCTTGCGAAGCGCGTTCACCTGGGCGGTGGTCACGTCATAAATGTAGATGGAATACCCGGCTCGGCCGACCGGTTTAAGATCCAAAAAGTAATCGAAGTTCCTGTCCAAGTCGTGCAG
>DASRLH010000417.1:0-16337 GCA_035648595.1 Tepidisphaeraceae bacterium | reverse complement strand
ATCGAACGCCTTCGTACCTTGTTCGCCCTGGCTTCCATGCCAATACTCCTTTGAATCAATCGAACGATAATGCCACCAATATGTTATACTCGCTGGCGGACGCAAAAAAATGTGACGAAAGATGAGGCGTCTCGCCCGTGCCGATGGCGCGGTAGTCGAGGAATTGGGATATTTCCAACCTCAATGCATTCTGCACGGGCGGGACGCCCGTGATACGTCGAGGTTCCTGGACAACCGAAAGCGCCTCCGTGCTTCAGTGCCTCAGTGGTTCTCTTCACTTTCGGATTTCGGATTTCCCATTCTCCTTCCGGAGCCCTCGTGCCTCAATCCCGCCGGGACAGTCCATCCGATCTGCCTCTGGCCGCTTTACACCATCCGCGCGGCGGCAAAGTTGCGCTTTGGCTTACCGCTGCATTCATCGCGCTGCTGGTGGTGTGCTCGTTTTGGCTGCGCCGGCCCGAGGTGATGATCACCGGCGAAACGCTCACCTACGACCGCGCGCTTTTCCTCTCCTTTAACGCCGGCACGCTTTGCGGATTTCAGCAGTCGATCGGCTTCAATGACTTCAACGCCGAAAATCCCCAGGGCCCGGCGATCGTGCTGTTGCTGACCGTCTCGGGCAGCCTGTTCGCGATGATCGTGGGGGCGATGGCGGCAGTGCGCGTGCTGCGGATGCGATATACGGATGGGCAGGTGATATTGGCGGCGATCATCGCCGAGCTTCTGGCGATTCTGCTGGGAACCGCGGCGCTGATCACCGGCGGCGCGGGGCTGTCCGAGGCGATCCACCAGGCCGCCTGCGCGTTCGGGAACAGCGGCGTGGTCATCGCCGACGCACCGCTCTCCACGCTCATCAATCGCAATGCGATGTCGGCCGATAAGGAGGCCGCCGGCAAGACCGGCGCGATGCCGCTGGCGGATTCCCCCGGCAATACGTCAAGCGATCCGCGCGAACATCCCCGCAGATTCCCGGGACTCGCGACCTGGCAGGCGCAAGGCGTTCTTTTGCCGCTGTCGATCCTGGGCGGATTGGGATTGCCCGTGTTGATGGAGTTGTACGACCTGATCGTCGGCGCCCGGCGGCTTTCAAGGCATTCGCGGATGGTATTGGCGCTGGCCGCCGGGGTGTATCTCGCCGCGACGTACGCATTGTTTATCTCATTATTGCCCGGCGCCGCGACGTGGGCGGGCCGTCGGTGGGCGCTGGGGGCCGCGTCCACCGCCGCCGTCAATGCGCGAACGGCGGGCCTTCCCTTCGAGTTTCTCCGCGCCTTCCCAGGTCCGGCGCAATGGCTCGTGGTGCTGCTGATGATGATCGGCGCCAGCCCCGCGGGCACGGGAAGCGGCCTGAAAGCAACAACCTGCTATCACCTTTTCGCCGGCATACGTGATGCCCTGCGCGGCCGCCCCGTCCGCCGGACGTTCGGCATCGCCGCCGTGTGGATGGGCGGATACGTACTGGCGGCGGGCGCCGGCTTCCTGGCCCTCACCGCCACCCAGCCGCAGATGCCCGCCGACCGGCTCATCTTCCTGACCATCAGCGCCATCAGCAACGTCGGCTTGTCGCACGACCCAATATCAATCGTCGGCCCGGGCCTGTTCCTGCTGGCCGCCCTCATGCTGTTCGGCCGCCTCGCGCCACTCGCCGTGCTGTGGTGGATGGTGCGCACCACCAACAATGCGGAAGTTCTCGTGGCATAGGCTTTGCGCGCCGGATGCTCCAAAGGCAGCGACGCCTGTTCCCAAATGGGCGCAAAAAATCCGAAATCCGAAGCACGAAATCCGAAACAAACTCAGAATTCAAAGGAAGAAATTTCAAAACAAACAAAGCTCCCACGAAAGCGCCCCTTTTGAGTTTTCCGTTTTCTTCATTTGGATTTGTTTCGGATTTCGTGCTTCGGATTTCGGATTTTCACCTTCATTCGGATTACGGTGCAACGCGCGCCGGGCGCCTTTTCGCCAGACCCTCCTCTCACCTCCGCCGTTTCCGGTGATATCGCTGGATTTCCCGCCGGAGGGCGTGGGTGGATTCGGGGGCCAGCTCGACTTCGCTCATCCGCAAATTGCGGAACTGCAAGGCGTGGATGGCCTGCGCGGAGGGCGAGGGACCCCAGTTGCCTTGCTCGGCGTGGTCGAGGCAGACGCCGTTCTCGAAGGCCATCGGCGGCATGTATGCGCCGCATTCGGGGCAGCGCACCATCGCCGTCCGCGCCCCGCCGGGCGGGAACAAGCGGGGATCGTGAATGCGCTTCACGAGCGGCCTGCCTTGTTCATCCATTCCCTGGATGTTGCGGAACTGCACATCCACCCAAGGCTCGCTGGGCGCCTGGCGCCGTAGCCGGCGGCGGAGCCGGGCTTCTTCCAAAATCGTCAGGCCCGTCTTGTTCCGCACACGCCCATGACATGCAGCGCCCAATTCCTTATCGCGCTCGACAACCGTAACCGTAGCCATGAAAAACCCCACGTAAATGACTCGCGGCGCCCGCGCCGCATCGAACGTGGGGAATATCAAATCGGCCACAGCGCCGGCAACATTTACTCAACAGCCTTCTTCCTTCGTCATCACTTTGAACCCATCACCCATCACCAATCACTCACCTCTCAGCACTCAGCACTCATTCCCACGCCAGCAGCAATTGCTCGCCGGCGGCGACACGACGGCCGCGGCGCGCCAGCCATTCGGTGCGTTGGAATTGCTCGGCTAATGTGAGGCGGGCCGCGATGCGGGCGTCTCTGCTGAAAAGTTTGCGCACGAGCCGGGGGCAGTTGCACTGACGGCTGCGGTGCAACAAGACGATATGGCTGGGCAGACGCGCCTGGGCACGCTGTGCGCGATCAAAGATCTGGCGGATGGCCCACAGCGCTTGCTCGTTGGAAAGATGGCCCCATCCGCCGGTGATGCGGCGCTGAAGGAAGATCGGCCTGCCGCTTTGCTCCTGCATCGCCGGGTCATAGTTGCTCTCCAGCGCGAGCAAATCCAAATCCGTGAAATGATCCAGCAGCGCGCCGGGGACATGGCCCAAATCCGTGGCATAGCCGAGGCGATGCCCGAACCCGTCTAACACAAATCCATGACTGCCCTGGGCATCGTGCGCGAGCGGGATCGGATGAACGTCCACCATCGGCAGGGCTTCAAAGGGCTGGTCGTCAAACCCATGAACCAACGCCGCCAGATTCTCATCCTCGCAAGCCGCCAACAATTCCTCGACGCGCCCGGCGTGGCAGAAGATGCGGATGCCATGCTTGATAAACGTGGAAACCCAATAAGGCGAGAAATGATCGCGGTCCAGATGCGTCAGGCAGACGGCGGCGATGTCCGCGATGCCCACGCCGGTGCCCATCATCCGCCGCGCCGCCAGCCTGGGCCCGATGCCTGCGTCGATCATCAGCACCCCAGCCGGCGTGCGCACGAGGCAGCAATTCCCCGATGATCCACTGGCCAGTACGCACAACTCAATCGACATCCCTGTCTGCTCCCGTTCGATACAGCCGCGCCCTGACCCGATCGAGCATGCACTCCCCGGCCAGTTCCCATCCCCATTGCCGGCGAATCACCGGTCGCTTGTGGGGCGTGATAATCAGCAGGGTATCGCTCGTCCGCCCCAGCGCGTGGAGCAACCCGGGCAACCGCGACGGCTCGCACAAGTGCATCGCAAAACTGCAAACAATCAGGCTAAACCGGCAGTCGGCCAGCGCGCCCGCCGCGATGTCGGCAAACGTAAAACATTGCGCCCGTTGCCCCGTGCGTTGAAGATAGGCGTCGGCGGTATAAGGATCAATCCCCCGCACCCGCTTCGCCCCCGCCGACCGCAGCGCGAGCGTCGCTTCGCCGCTGCCGGCGGCCAGATCGAGCACGTCGGTCAGATCCAGCTTCCATTCCAATGTCGTCTTCTCGATCAGCCGCGCGACAATCGGCTCGTGCGGATTTCGGTATTGCGACCCACACGTCTCATACCACGCATCCGCGCCAATTCGCTCGTACTGCGCGCGGACCGAAGGGATGGGCTGAGGATCGAGCATTCGCACTTTCTAACCGCGGCCCTCGTGAGAGCCAGCCCGTTAGCGTATCACGGGCGTCTCGCCCGTGCGATTGGCGCGGTAGTCGAAGAATTCTAGTATTCCCGATCCCAAAGCGCCCTGTACCTTTGAGCGAACTTGTGTTTGAGCGATAGCCGGGGGATTATTGCAGCACGGTGCGGCGAACGGACGATCCGCCTGATTGGAACTCGAATGGCCCAAAACCCAATCCAACCTCTCGTAGCCATCATCATGGGAAGCAAATCCGACTGGGAGACGATGCAACATGCGGATGCGATGCTGGGGCAACTGGGGGTGCCGCGCGAGTGCCGGATCATCTCGGCCCATCGCACGCCGGACCTGATGTCGCAATTTGCCAGGGACGCCGAATCGCGCGGGATTGAAGTGATCATCGCCGGCGCCGGCGGCGCGGCGCATCTGCCGGGCATGACCGCCGCTCATACCCTGTTGCCGGTGCTTGGAGTGCCGGTGCAAAGCGGCGCGCTGAGCGGCCGGGATTCGCTGCTGTCGATCGTGCAAATGCCCGCCGGCGTTCCCGTGGGCACATTGGCCATCGGCAAAGCCGGCGCGACCAACGCCGCCCTGCTGGCTGTTTCAATCCTGGCGCTTTCGCGGCCCGAATTGCGGGAGAAACTGCGGGAATTTCGCGAGGAACAAACCAGCAGGGTGTTAGGCGATATACTGCCGTAGTGGCGTAAAACGAGTGTACACGACTACGCGCCCACGCATCAATGGCCGAAGATGGCAAAGGGTCGAAGCATGGCAATGCCGTAGTTCACGGCCGGATGTTCTGCCACACTTCCGCGGAGACGACGCGCGAGAGGTGTCCCGCCTCACCACGTCACCCCTTCAAGTTCCGGCGGGAAAAGCTTGCGCTCTGATGGACGATCTTCATCGAGCGACCGCACCAGAAAACCACCGGTCTCCTTCTGCTCCCGTACATTTGGCGCGTCAATCCAGGATTGGAGCAACGCCACGAGTTTTTCGCGGCGGTCTGCCGCCGGCGCGAGGCGCTTCAACGCCTGAAGCGCATAATCCGTCGTCGAAATCCCCATTCGCCGCGCCTCCAAGGCCAGCCGCTCTTCCAGGTCGGGCGGAATAATCAATGTCAGGGGCATACCTCTCCTCTCTGCCATGTCGGGTAGTTACATTCTACCTGGCGCCTCCGCTATAAACAAACCGGCTCCAATTCGTGACTCAATGTGCTTGATTTCCCCCTTCCCGTCCCGATAAGTAAGGCCGTGTCACACACTCCGATTCTTCCGGGCGCATCAGTTGGCGTTTTGGGCAGCGGCCAGTTGGGCCGGATGTTCGCGCTGGCGGCGCGTCGAATGGGGTATCGCGTTCACACCTTCTCTCCCGACAGCGACACGCCGACCGGGCAGGTGGCGGACCTGGAAATCGCGGCTTCCTACGATGATCTGCAGCGCGTGACGGAGTTTGCCCAGGGGGTGAAGGTGGTGACCTTCGAGTTTGAGAACGTGCCCGCGGAGACGGCCGCCGCCGTCGCCCGATTTGCTCCCGTGCGGCCCGCCGGGCATGTGCTGCATACCACGCAGAATCGGCTGCGCGAAAAAACTTTTCTCGCCCAAAACGGGTTCCCAACGACCGGCTTCCGCGCCGTGCGCGGCGTTGACGATCTCCGGCAAGCTGTGCAAATTCTCGGTTGCCCCGGCGTACTTAAGACCGCCTCCTTCGGCTACGACGGCAAAGGCCAGTCCACCGTGCGCTCCCTCGCCCAGGCCGAGGCGGCCATCGCCGACGCGCCGGAGGTCGAGCGGATTTACGAGGCATTTGTGGATTTCGAGCGCGAGGTATCCGTGGTCGCCGCGCGCGGCGTGGATGGTTCATTTTCGCATTGGGGCCTGATCGAAAACCAGCATCACAACCATATCCTCGATGTCAGCATCAGTCCCGCCGACGTGTCTCCAGATGTCGCGAAGGAAGCCGCCGAGATCGCACGCGGCATTCTCGAAAAGCTGGATGTCGTCGGCGTCTTGTGCGTCGAATTCTTCCTCACAAAAGCCGGCAAACTGCTGGTCAACGAGTTGGCCCCCCGTCCGCACAACAGCGGGCATCTGACGATCGATGCCCATGTCACCAGCCAGTTCGAGCAGCAACTGCGTGCCGTGTGCGGCCTGCCCCTTGGCTCGACGCAGGCCCTGCGCCCGGCGGCGATGGCCAACCTGCTCGGGGATTTATGGAATGATGGAGAGCCCGACTGGCAAGCCGCCTGCGCAATCCCAAACGTCAAGCTGCACCTCTACGGCAAAGCCGACCCCCGGCCCGGACGCAAGATGGGCCATCTGACCGCGCTGGCCGACACACCCCAGGAGGCCGTGCGCGTCGCGCGGGAGGCTCGCGATTTATTGGTCGCGCGGCATCGGCGTTGACTGGCGCCGGCGAGTAGCTTCTCGGACAGGAAAAGGCCGGTGTCCGTCCGTTGAGCGTCGATGGCAACTTCGACAGGGATTGACGCGGCTGCCGCGCAAGGGTAGCGTCGTCTTGGGCGTCCACGAGGTTTGAAATGGATACGTCGGCAACGGTTGGAACAATTCGCGTTGATCCGCAATCGTCTGTGTGGTCGCTCTTGGCATTGACTGATGATGACCTTGAGCAAGTCGATTTGGTGATCGTCAATCTGGCTGTAGCTCGCGGAATCAAGTCACTGAACCATCTTGAAGTTGAAAAATACATCAAGATTGTCGATGAATGGGCGGACGAGTTCCGGCGTTTTCTCCCCGGTTCAGAAGCACGCAATTTTAACAGGGCACCGGAGAAGTGGCACGGCGATATTCATTTCTTCCGCATGGGGATGCTGGCTGGCTTCCTCGGGTCGATCATTGGTGTTGCTTATATTGAGGAACAAAAGAACCTTGAGCGAGTGGCTTACACCAATCCGTCGGATTTATTTTTGAACGGTGTGATCGACACGAAACGTGGCACATGCGCCAACCTCGCACAACTTCATGTCGCGATCGCCCGGCGAATGGGTTGGCCAGTTTCGATTTGTAGTGCAGCCGATCATTGGTTAAGCCGGTTCGATAATGGTAAAGTCGCGCACACAATAGAAACATCGAAGATCGACGACAGCGGATGCTTTGCTGCCGATACGGACGAGTGGTATCAGAACAAATTTCAACTTCCAGAGAAAGCAGTTGAATGCGGATCGGAGCTAAGGAGACTTACCGCTCGGGAGATGATTGGGGCCTTTGCCGCATGTCGCGGTCGGCACCATATCGACACCTGCCAAAACAATCTCGCCGATTTGGATTACTCGCTATCACGGCACCTCTTCCCAAATCATCGCAGAACATACATGCGAGCAGTCTCCACGATGCTCAGGGTCGGCAACACACTTTTTGAGCTCGGCGAAACCGGCCATACCGATACCATTTTTGAAGACCTTGCACCCGCTGCCGCGCCATCTGTATATGCGAGAAAGAGCGGTATGCTTGGCGTCCGGACCAACAATCCGTTCGCACAACACGTCCCTGAAATAGTCGTTGCTGCCGGTTGCTTTTCGGCGGGCAAAGTCCAAATCCAAAGGAGCTAAATATGGTGGCTACTGCACAACGTAATGGAAAGTGCGAGATTTTAACTGGTTGCGTCGCACGATTGGATTTCGGCGATCCGCTTGGATACGTTGACGGCCCGAACCTCTACCAGTTGGAACTCGGCAATCCTATTACTTTAGTTGACCCGACAGGTACGAAGGCATGGGATATCGATCCCAACGCGAAGTTAGATCTTGGAACTATTGCCAACCTACGGGAGCTTTTCACCAAGAACGTCGAGGATTACGTCAAGAAGCCGACGAAAGATATGGACTGCGCCGACTTGGCTTTAACCTCTCTGGCCAAGGCTGCTCAAGCCCTAAAGTTACCTCTACGTCTGCCCGTATGGGACGCTAAAACCAAAAAATGGGATTATTTGGACTCGCGAGCCGACAAGTATAAAAGTGCCGACAGTTATATTACTTGGGGCTTGGCGCCCCGACCGAGGTTAAAAAGCCGATCCTTAATGATCCGATGTGGTGGTTCATATACCAATCTGGCAATTACAAGATTGAGATTTCGGCAAATATCGAGGTTGACCGCACTGAAAACGAGGCAAAATCCGACCGATCCGATTTTTATTTTGCTGGATTGTCGTGGGTAGCGGATCACCCCGACACGCGGCCCCGTCGTTACGATGCGGCGGGGGTTCCGTCGCTGACAACAAATATTGGCACGCCGAGTGCCTCCCTCGATACCGACATTGGGCGTAGTTTATCGAAACTTAACATTTCAGAACCGCCAAGCGTGGCCGTTGTCCAGAAGCAACTAGTGCATTGTCATGCTTCCAAATGCGGGTAAAACTCTAGTGATTTACCCCAAAATCATTGCGTGACAATGCACTAGGTCTTGGTTCGCCGGTGAACGTCGAAGCACCGGCGTTTGTTCGACCGGAGTGGTACATCTTCTATAGCGTTGGGGATAAAGTCGTGACATTAACCGGTGTATTAAATGAGTCCCACAAGAGCGTAACCGATATAAAGGACACGCATCGCTATTTGTTCAGTGGATATTGGGCTGTTGAGCAATGCGAGAAAGACGGACAGGCGATTAAGCAACGGAGGGGCGTAAACCGGCCTTAATGGGGGGATTCAAAATCAATCCTTTCGCATTTCCGTGGCCCACCCGCAGAAAGCGTCGGTTTACAGGAGAACCTTCATGCATGCGATCGTTTATTTGCTCGCGTTGATTACTTCGATTACGCCGTCGCGCACCTGGTATCCACCTTCGGAGCCTCTGACGGTGACGGTAAAGGCCGACGGCGACAGCCGGCTGGTGTTGACGGATTTCTCGGGCAAGCAATTGCCGGGCAACGCGCCGGTGGAATTCACCGGGGAAAAGAGCGTCGATCTCAAGACCGTCTGGGCGCAGGCGGCCAAGCCGGGCACATATGTGCTGTTTGTGGTGCCCAAGGGCAAGCCGTTGGCGCAGTTCGCGGGAACGCCGTTGCTCATTGAAGCGCGGGCGGATCGGCGCGAGGCGCCGGCGCCGGTGTCGCCCGAGGTCACCCGCGTAGGCCCGCTGGAATATGCGGTGATGACCACCGACAAAGGGGCGATGACCATGGCGTTCTACTACGATGTCGCGCCGATCACCGTGGACAGCTTCCTGAATCTGTCGCGCACGGGGTATTTCGACAAGCTGGTGTTTCACCGCGTGGCCCGCAACTTCGTCATTCAGGGCGGCGATCCGCGCGGCGCTGATCCCAAGACGGCCGGCTCCGGCGGCCCGGGCTATAGCCTGCCCGCGGAGTTTAACGACCGTCCGCATCTGCCCGGCGTGCTTTCGATGGCCCGCACCAGCGACCCGGATAGCGGCGGCAGCCAGTTCTTCATTTGCCTGGACTATTCCAAGACCAAGTCGCTGGATCATCAATACACCGCGTTCGGGCGCGTGACCGATGGCATGGAGACGGTCGGCAAAATCGGGCAGGTGCCGCTGGCGGATCCCGGCGCCGATGATGGCCGGCCGGCGAATCCGCCGGTGATTGAGAAGGTGCAGGTGAAGCCCGTTACCGCCGCCGAAAATCCGTACGCCAAACTTTTCCACATGGAAGACACGGCGGGTGCGTCAGGGAAATGAACGCGGACGATCCTCCGCGGCGTGCAGCGCGGCAACCGTAAAGATCAGCGGATACAGTTTCTCGTAATACCAGAGCTTCGCGAAATAAAACCCGATGGGCGAGGGCGGAAACACGCGGCCATGATCGGTGGCCGCGATCAGCCAGGCAACGCCGCGGGCAATCGCTTCGTCCAGCGCGGCGGGCAAGCGTGCATCGTCGGCCCGGTTAGCCAGTTCATTAATGCGCGGTCGCAGGTCGGCAAGCGCTTCGACGGCAAGTGCGGTTTCTTCGATTGAGGATGGGGTGTCTTTTGCGCCTCCCCATCCGCCATCGGCGTTTTGCGATTGCAGCAGCCAACGGAGCCCGCGCGGGGTGAATGCGCGCCAATGTTCAAAAGGTGGGGCGGCGGGGATCGCTCCCATGCACAAAACGCGCGCGGTGCCGTACGTCGGGTTTTCGTCGTCGGGCGCATGCTGGTTGCCGAACCACAACGGCGTCCATGCCCCATCGGCACGCTGTTTTCCCACCAGGTACTTCGAGGCGCGAAAGCAAGCGCGTCGGCCCCGCTTTGCGCGCAACGATGGCACGTCGGCGCTCCATGCGTTGAAGGCGCGCAGCGTGTGTGCGGTAATATCCGCGCTGCTGCGATCGAAGAGCAGATTGCCCCACCCCCGGCAAAACGTCGGAATGCCACCATCACGGTTCTGCAATTTCATCAGCCATTGCACGCCCGCCATCGCGGCGGCTTTCGTGCGTTCATCGCGGAAGCCCAGATTCCACAGCGCTAGAAGCGCGCCGGAGGTATCATCCGCATCCGGCACGCCGCCGGATAATGGCGTCCATGCCCATCCTCCGGGATCGGCCAAGGTATACGGATGCTCGCGGCGATATTGCTGGTCGAGCAGCCAATCACAAATCCGCCGTCGCTGATCGTCGGGCATGTGTGTTGTGAAGCCGGTATCAATCGCCAGGGCATTCACCGCCAGCGTGGTGACCCAAGTCGCCAGGTTGGTATCGATGGGCCAGCTTCCGTCGGGGCGAACGCCGCGTATGAGAAAGTCGATGCTGCGTTTCACGACGGGATGGGCAAATTCGCCGGCGCCCACGAGGCTCATGATGACGAAGCTGGTGAGAGGCGCGGCCTCAAGAAATCCGCCGCTCTGGGGTTGAATGCGCTCGATCAATCGCAGCGCCCGCCGCCGGGCGGCGGCGCGGGCGATGCGGGCGGCGGGATTTCGGGTCGGTCGCTTCACATGCCGCACCAGCCCAATCGCGATCAGCGCCGGCAGGGCATAACTCACCACCGGCAGCCGAAGCCATTTGAAGCCGCGCTGCGGAAACGCCGCCAGCTCGAACGGGAGTTGCGGCACACTTTTCCACGCCGCCCTCCCTTCGCCGAGTCGGCCGGCCAGCGCGCACATCGTGAGGATGGGGACCGAAAACGTCTTGTCCTCGCCGTACCGGGCAATAATCGCGGGCACCAAAAATTCGGGCCCGCATCCCCCGGCGTGTTGCGTCAGCCAACCCTCGGCCGCGCGAACCACATTCCCATACGCCGCCCCCGCCCCCGGCGCGTCGGCGGCAAATGCCGCCCAGCACAGCGCGGTCGTGCTGATGTTGCTGAGGCTCAACATCGTATCTCCCCACCCGCCGTCGCGGTTCTGATGCAGGGCGAGCCACGCCAGGCCATCGCGGATCAACCCCCGGCAGGCGGTTTCCGTCGCCTCATCCAAGACCTCCCGCTCCCGTTCGGGCGGCAGGTTGTCTATCGCTCCAAGAAGCAGATGAATCGCAAAAACGGCGGTGGCCGTCGAAAGCGCGCTGCTGGACAGTTCGCCTTCCCACCACCCGCCGGCGGTGCGCGCGTCGAGCAACGCCTGGCGGGCGTTGGCGAGCGTCTGGGCGAGAGATTCGCGATCCAATGTCGTTGATGGCACATGCCGTGTTATAGTTTGAGTGTCGAGACTAAACTATGAGTGCGGCAGTTGGATATGCGTTCCGCGATGCGAAAATTATTCTGGCGTTCGCTGTGAGGGTTTGGCAAACGGTTGTACATTGTTCCCGAGGCCCGCAATGAGTGACACACAGACATACGTTGCCACGGATCAAGATGGCGTCATGCGCGTTGGTAAAACGCGGGTGATGCTGGATTCGGTCGCGGCCGCCTACGGCCAGGGACATTCACCCGAATCCATTCGCGCGCAATATCCCTCGCTGACTCTCGAGGAGGTCTATGGCGCCATCACCTACATGCTTGCACATTCCGAGGAGGTTTCAGTGTGCCTTAAGCGGCAAGAGGAGACGTGGGAGCGCTTTCGCGCGAAAGCGGATGAGAACACGCCCGCTGTGGTCGAGCGCCTTCGCGCGGCCAAGCGATCGGTTGAAATTGGCGGGCATTTGTCTTTCGGCTTAAGCGCGGAAAGTATCGAGGGAGCATGACAAGCGAAGATATTCGTTCAGAGCTTCAAAAGAGTCCGTTCACGCCGTTCCGGCTACATCTGGTAAGTGGAAAAACGCTTGACGTTTTTCGGTCAAATGCTGCGGAAATGTTGCAGAACTCCGTATTGATATTCCAAGAACCCACGCAGCCCAGGGAAGAGGTCGGTTATGATATCGTGGCGCTGCGAAACATCGAGCGCTTGGAGCAGTTAAAAGAGTCGAACGCAGCCCACGAATGAGGAGCCCCTATGTTGAAAGAAGAAATTAAAGCCGCAGTCTGGCGGGAGCCGTTCGTGCCGTTACGGCTGCACTTGAGCAATGGCAAGACATTCGATGTGCCGTTCCGGGATGTCGCTCGCGTGCTGAGCTACGGCCTGCTGGTTTTCATCGGCATGAAGGAGGGGACGCACCAATCCAAAGGATACGATCGTTTCTCATTCGACCAAATCGTTCGCATCGAGCAGCGTCCCGCCAATGGGCGCGGACGACGGCGCAGGAAGGCATCCTAAACCGCAAGAGGCAATGTCCAACAATTCCACCCATATCCTCGCCTTCGGCGGCGGCGGCTTTCTGATGGAGCCGGAGAATCCGTTGCTCGATGATTACGTGCTCGCGCTGGCGCATTCTTTGCGGCCGAAGATTTGCTTCGTCCCCACGGCAAGCGGTGATTCCGAAAACGCCTGCCTGCGGTTTTACGATGCTTTTGCCCGAAAGAATTGCATTCCGAACCATCTGCCTCTCTTTCGGCGAAGGGTGGCTGACTTGCGGGCGTTCGTCTTAGAGCAGGACGTGATCTACGTCGGCGGCGGAAACACCGCACTATGACGGCGAATCCGAGCGCCGACCGACCTATCGACAATTGGTAGCCGGGGGATTGCCCGCCGGTTTCGCCGCTGTCGAGGTTATTCTTTGACATTGCCCGCCGGTGTCAATACCGTCAAAGCAAAGGCAGCCCGACTATGTCTCGCACGATTTCAGAGGTTCGGATCAAACCCAGCTTATTTGACGACGAGACCGCCCTCGCGGGAGTGGAAAGCCACGCGCTGCGTGCCCGCTTCAGTTCGCCGAAAAAAGCTGGCGGGAAAAAGATCATCGCGTTCGGATGGTATGGCGGAAAATACAGTCATCTCGACTGGCTCGTGCCTTTGTTGCCCAAGTGCCACCACTATTGCGAGCCGCTCGGCGGTTCAGCGGCGGTACTTCTCAATCGGGCGCCTTACTTCTTATAAACCTCATCCGGCTCAAACACTTTTTCGCCGACGATTTTCCAATCCAGCCTGATCTGGTGCTCGCGATAAAAGCAACTGTGATAGCCGTCATGGCAGGCGGCGCCCGCCTGCTCGCCCTGCACCAGCAGCACGTCCTTGTCGCAATCGGTGCGGATGGATTGCACCCGGCTGCGCATGCCCGCTGCTTTCCCCCTTGAGCCGGAGTTTATTGCGGCTGCGGCTGAAAAAATGGGTCTTGCCGGTGGCGACGGTCTTGTCGAGAGCCGACCGATTCATCCACGCCATCATCAAGACCTGGCCCGATCCGGCGTCCTGAATGATCGCGGGAATCAGGCCGTTGTCGTCTAACTTCAAACCATCAAGTTGCAGGTCCATCGTCGCATTTCTCACGGCACGGTGGTGGTTTGTCAACGCGCATCAACGCCCACGCTCGTGGAGGGCCATGGATTATTCGCGATTCCGTGGACGGGTAGAAGTCCGCGGGTCCGTCGCATAAGTTATCCTAATAATTGAGGTCAACTTGAATGCAAGTAACATGGGACGCATTGATGCTGGCATTCGCCTGATGACCACGCCTGCGTAAACTGACATGGCAAAACTTAATAAAACGATCATTGAAGCATTGCGTAAGCATTCGGGGCAACGAACGGTTCTGTACGTTGCCATTCCGGTTCTCGATGCGCATCTCCAAAAGATGCAAGGAAAATCCGACCTCTTGGGCTGCTCAGAGAGCGAGATCATGCGCTCGTTCCGTGATTTGGCAAAGCAATATGGACATAGCGACTACCATACTACTTACACCCATAGGCGCCTGGGACGTAACGGCTTTCTGGAGTTGAACAATAGCCGCTATTGCTTTCGAGAATCGCTGATGACCGGCGTGACACGAGAAGAATTGCGAGCATTTCGAAATGAGCTAAAGGAATCATTAGAGACCGCGTTCGAACGCCGCCAGGCCCTTATTAAACAGCTAGAGAAAACGACGGCCCTCCCGACCGCGCAAATCGATGAGCGGCATGATTTGGTTGTCGCGTATCTCGAACAAATCACGGGGAATGCGGGAGAGATGTTCGAGGTGGTGTCGTTCGCAGTCCTTCGCGAATATTTTCGGAGTTTCGGCTTTACGCTCCAACGGTTCTCGACGACGCACGCCAACGATGGAGGGATGGACTTCGTCGCGGGCGACGCCATCTATCAGGTGACGACAGACAAGAGCATTCTTAAGGTTAGACGCGACCTGGCAAAGTCTCCCGGCACCAAACGTGTTCTTGTGCGGCCAAGTTTCGACGAAGAAATCATCCGGCTGTGCGATGCGGAAGTTCTTGAGACGATCGAAGTCAAGGACTTACTTGAACACTTCGTTCGCTGGCTGCTATCGCGAGATGCGCGCAGTAAGCAAGCAAGCCATCTACAACGTGTATTGCAGGTCGCGCTCGAAGAATTTCGGCGGGAAAATAGGGCCGAAGGCAAGCCTGCTTAAGAGCGTCCGCCGCCTGAATTCGCCTTGAAATTCGGACAAGTCAGTTTCCATTCTTCGCCCATCGCAGTGCCCTTGCCACGCGCCAACCAATTTCATATACTGCTCCGCTTTCCCCACCGGGGAAGGCCTCGGCGTTTGCCGGGGACGGAGATAAGGAAACGTATGCCGACGATTAATCAGTTGATCAAGAAGCCCAGGCGGGCGCTGCCCCGAATCAATAAGGTCAAGGATCTGGAAGCCTGCCCGCAAAAGCGCGGCGTGTGCCTGCAGGTCAAGACCATGACCCCCAAGAAGCCCAACTCGGCGCTGCGCAAAATCGCCCGCGTGCGGCTCAGCAACGGCAAGGAAGTCACCGCCTACATCCCCGGCGAAGAGCACAATCTCCAGGAACACAGCATCGTCCTGGTGCGCGGCGGCCGCGTCCGCGACCTGCCGGGCGTCCGTTACCATATCGTCCGCGGCACCCTCGACGCCCTGGGCGTCGATGGCCGCAAACGCAGCCGAAGCAAGTATGGCGCGAAGAAAGGCAAATAAGCGCGATTGAGCGAGCCGGCCGTCAGCGGGAGCAAAATCCGAAATCCGAAGCAAATTCAAAATCCAAAGCGGAAAAAAGAAGACGAGTTTTCCTGGTTCGTGATGAATATCCGGGCTCGCGGCCCACGGCTCCCAACAACTAACAACCCACACTGACAACCCACAACTGACAACTGACCAATTCCGGAGTATTCCCGCCGGCCCGGCTGTGTAGCCTGGGTGAACGGGCGGGGAGAACATGATTTACCAAAGTCGGCGGATTGCCGACTGACAACGGAAAGCACGCAATAACATGGCATTCAAAAAGTTCACCGCCAGCGACGACATGCTCAAGCCCGACCCGCGCTTCAACAGCAAGCTGGTCAGCAAGTTCATCAACTGCCTGATGTGGCAGGGCAAAAAGAGCGTGGCCCAGCGCATTTTCTACGATGCGATGGACCAGGCCGCCAAAAAGATGAAGGATGTTCCGTCGCTGGAACTGTTCGAGACGGCCATCAACAACATCAAGCCGTTCGTCGAAGTCCGCAGCCGGCGCGTCGGCGGGGCCAACTATCAGGTGCCGATGCAGGTCAACAAGAAACGGCAGCAAAGCCTGGCATTCCGCTGGCTGCTCGCCGCCTGCCGAACCTCAGGCGGACGGCCCATGTCTGACCGCCTTGCCGATGAGCTCATGGCCGCCTACCGCAAGGAAGGCAAGGCCATGAACACCCGCGAGCAAACCCACCGCATGGCCGACGCGAATAAGGCATTCGCGCACTTCGCGTGGTGACGCGCCGGACGAAGGGGGTCAACGTATCACGGGCGTCTCGCCCGTGCGGATGGCGCGGTAGTAGAGGAACTGCGGTACTTCTAAGCTTTAAAGCACCGGGCACGGGCGAGACGCCTCATCTTTCGTCACATTTTTTCCAGTCCAGCCGCCCGCGCGCCCATGACCATCAGGTGAAGGTCATTCCATCCGCGCCAGAGGGTGAGCCAGCCGGGTGGGCCGTCGGACTTGC
>DASRLH010000416.1:0-9861 GCA_035648595.1 Tepidisphaeraceae bacterium | reverse complement strand
ACCCTCCCCCGGAGTACCGGGAGAGGGAAAAAAAGACGCCGCCGAAACTGTCACGCACCCTGGAATTGCTTTCGCGACTCTGCGCCTCTGCGCACTTTGCGCGAATCCGTTTTACGTTTAGTCGAAGGCAGCGCAGTCATTCGTGCCCGTTCCTTGTTTACTTCTTCGGCTTGGCCATTGCGGCCAATTCCGCGGGCGTGGCCCGGCGGACGCAGCGGAAGCCGCAGTAGTCGGTGGCGAAGCAGGCGTCGGTGTTGCCGGTGCGTTCGCCCTGGCGGAAGGTGACGGTGCAGGCCGATGCGCTGGCTTTCCAGTTGCCGCCGCGCATCACGCGCTTCACGTCGCGGCCGGGGCTGGGCGGGCCGGTGGGATCGACCGACGGGCTTTGCTTGTAGAACGTGGGGCTGTAGACGTCCTCGCACCACTCCGAGACGTTGCCGTCCATGTCGTAGAGACCCCAGGCGTTGGGCTTTTTTTGGCCGACGGCGTGGGTTTTTTGATCGCTATTGTCGGCGTACCAGGCGTATTGGCGAAGCTTGTCGGGATTGCCGAAATCGTAGGGCGTTTGCGTCCCGGCGCGGGCGGCATATTCCCATTCGGCCTCGGTGGGCAGGCGGTAGCCATTGGCGGAATAATCGCAATCCCACTCGACCGTCTTCTCGTTGTAGCAAGGCTTGAGACCTTCGGCCCGCGAGCGTTCGTTGCAGTAGGCTTTGGCGTCGCGCCAGCGCACGCGCTCGACGGGCTTCCTGGGATATTCCTTCTCCTGCCAATGTGAGGGATCGGGCAACTGCACTTTGGCGAACAGTTCGTGGGTCACCTCGAACGTGTCCATCAAGAACGCGCTGACGCGAACGAGGTGCGGCGGTCCTTCGTCGGGATTGCCGTCGGAAGTGCCCATGGTGAATTGGCCGCCGGGCAGGGAGATCATTTCGATGCCGGATTGGGTGACGACGGCCTGGGGCGCGGCGGCGGTGTCGGGGTTGGCGGAGCCGGTGTGATCCTTGCAGCCCGCGAGCAGCGCGAGGGAAACGGCCGCGATGAAAATGGAAATCTTTGCTGCTTTGCGCATCACAGCCGTGCTCCCTGTGGCATGTCGCTTACCCGCGCCTCGAAATAGAAGTGGCGTCTCCGCGGCTTTTGTTCACTCGACCGTGCGCGGTGGATTGAGCTTTGCAATATCGCCGTATCTCGACTACCGCGCCATCGGCACGGGCGAGACGCCCGTGATACGTTAATGGGTTCGCGCTCGTGCCAACCATTGTTCTGCTGGCGGCTGACGTCCTCACCACACGCGAAGGTTACCTTGACGGCTGTGCCGAAGCGAACCAGTTGGGTTCCTTGTTGCTGTCGCCATTGGTGGTCAGTTGCACCAGGTCGGCGGGCCCGGCTTTGTCGAGATCAATTTCGCGCGCGTTTTCGGCGGAAACGGCGTAAAGATTCCAGTCCTTGGCGTAGACGCCGATGATCTCGCAGGCGGCCTGGAAGGTGCCGGCCTTGGTGAGATCGCCCTCGCCGTCGGGGCCTCGGCTGAAGGCGACGAATCGGCCATCGGGCGACCAGGCGATGTGATAAATCTTGTTCTTCTCATCCTTAATCCGAAGCTGCCAGGGGCCGACTTTCGGATCGGCTGAATCGGTGTCGAGCGGGGCGGTATCGAGTTGATGATCGCCTGAGCCCCAAGCGATGTGCTTGCCGTCGGGGCTGATGCTGGGCCGGCAGCCGGGGATTTCCAGGTTGATGATCCGGTTGCCGTGCGCCTCGATGAGCAGAATGGCATGGCCGAATCCCATGCCGCCATGAACGGTTGAGACGATCCATTTGCCGTTGGGCGAAAAACGCGGGTGGTAGAGGTGGCGCAGATTCGCGGTATTGGGATGCGGCTCGGTCCTGCCGGTATCCAGGTGGTAGTACATCATCCCCTTGGTGTAGTAATCGATGACGGCAAATTTCTCATATTCCTGCGGCAGGTAGCCGATCACTTTTCCATCCGGGCTCCAGAACGGCTCGCGGGCGTGGTCGGCGATCTTGCGGCGGTTTTTGCCGTCGATGTCCATGATCCACAGGCTTCGCACCGCGTCGCGCCCTTCGCCGGCGTCCACCGTATAGCAGATCGTCTTCCCATCGGGGGACACAAGCGGGTAATGCTCATTGACGCCGGGCGTATGCGTGAGATTCACCTTGTTCGACCCGTCGGCATTCATCACGTAAATGTCAGAATTGCCATTGGAATAGGCCTCCCATGCGATCTTCAGGGGAGTCTCCTTGAGCCGCTGGGCCAGCGTTGCCGGCTCTTCGGCGCGCACATAGTTTGCGCCAAGAAGGACCGTCGCCAGCGCGGCCGCCCCTGCAAACACCCAGCGCCGGCCGCGCGTCGGCTCACTCACCCGCTCAGATTTTAAGATAAACATCGCAAAACCCTAGCCGGGTTGGCGGGAGGATGCAAGCCCGCTGCAAGCCGGTGCGTATTGGAAGAATCAGGATTCAACACAAAGGCACGAAGGCACAAAGAAGATCACCGGCTTTCAACATCCTCGGTGGGCGCGGAAAGTTGGGAATGATGATTGCGCTAGCTTTCAGAGCACCATGCCCCCTCCCGGAAGTTTCCAAATTGAAATTGCGCATTCGGAACTGAATTCAAATTCTGAACTGATCTTCTTTGTGTCTTTGTGCCTTTGTGGTCAATCCCTCCGGTTGCGGATGCAGCCCGTGGCGGGGTAAATAGCAGCCGTGTTACGCGAGTCCAACGAAAACGCGCGCGTGCTGATTGTTGCCGAGCACGCATCGGCGAAGTTTGGGGGCGAGGCGATCTTGCCTCTGCACTACTTCCGCGTGCTGCGCCAGCGCGGCGTCGAAGTTTGGTTGATCGTGCATTCCCGAACGCGCGAAGAACTGACGAGCCTGTTTGCTGATGATCTGGATCGGATCACGTTCATTCCCGATACGAAGTTGCATCGCCTGCTGTATCACCTGGGCCGTCCGCTGCCCGGTCAGGTGCGGCATTTCACGCTGGGGTTTTTGAGCCGGCTTTCAAGCCAGATTCGGGCGCGGCGGGTGGCCCGGCGGTTGATCGGCGAGCATCGCATCAATGTAGTCCATCAGCCGATCCCGGTGTCGCCGCGGGAAAGCTCGTTGCTGCACGGTCTGGGCGTGCCGGTCGTGATTGGCCCGATGAACGGCGGCATGCGCTATCCGCCGGGCTTTTCGGGATCGCAGGGATTCGCAACGCGGACGTTCATGCGGACCGGGCGGATGTTTTCGGGGCTTATAAATCGACTGATGCCGGGCAAGCGGCGGGCCGCCGTGCTTCTGGTCGCCAACGAGCGCACGCGGCTTGCGCTGCCGCCGGGCGTGAAGGGACGCATCGTTACACTGGTGGAGAATGGCGTGGATCTGTCGCTCTGGACGCCGCGTGAACGCAACGCGGAGCCTGCCGGTTCGACGCGTTTTGTGTTCACCGGCAGGTTGGTCGATTGGAAAGCGGTCGATCTGCTGCTGGAGGCATTCGCCCGCGTGGTCGCGCAAACCCCAGCGACACTGGACATCCTGGGCAATGGCCCCATGCGAGAGAGTCTTGAATCGCAGGCCGCGCGATTGGGGCTTGGCGACGCCGTGAAATTCCACGGCTGGGTGGCGCAGGCCCAATGCGCGGCACGATTGGCCGATTCAGATGTGTTGGTGCTGCCCAGTTTGTATGAGTGCGGCGGCGCGGTGGTGCTGGAGGCGATGGCCGTGGGGTTGCCGGTGATCGCAACCGACTGGGGCGGGCCGGCAGACTACCTGGACGACACCTGCGGAATCCTCGTGCCGCCCAAATCCCGGGAGCAATTCATCGAAGCCCTGGCAGCGGCCATGCTGAAGTTGGCGCGTTCTCCGGAACTCCGCGGGGAAATGGGGATGCGCGGAAGAAAAAAAGTGGAAGAGGCATTCGACTGGGAACGCAAGGCGGACCGGATATTGGAGATTTACCGACAGGCGATGGGCGTTGCGTAGCCGTCATCTGGGAGCAATCTTTCGAGGAGGATAACGATGGAATTATACCATGGAGGCCGGTGAAATTGACCGTGGGAATAACGTTCGCGTCGCTTTCTTCCCGCGCGCGTCCGGAAAAGAGAAGCGGCGGGGACGCCGCTTCTACGCGGACGCCCCCCGGATTTATCTAACGGCCTCCATCGTCGGCGTTTCCATCGGTCTTTTCCACAGGAGGTGCGATCGCCAGTGTTCATCATCGCGGGCGGGGAAATCGGTGCGGAAATGGACGCCGCGCGATTCGGTGCGCACGAGGGCGGCGGCGGCGATCAACGAGCAGACGGTGAGCATGTTTTGCAGTTCCCAGCCGGCGACCGCCGACTCGCGCGAGGCGGCGGGATCGAAGGTTTTGTCCATCACGTAACGGCCCCAAAAGCCGATGATCTCACGCGTTTCCTCAAGCCGTTCCCTCGCCCGCTCAATGCCGACGTTGCGCCACATCACGCTGCGCAGGCTGCTCTTGATGTCGGTGAGGTCGAGCTCCGTGCGCGTGGAGGCGGGCACTTTGTGCTCCAACGCCTGGGGGAACGCGAGCTTCTCATCGCGTGCCGCCTGCCCGGCATCCAGCCCAGCCCGCGCGCCAAATGCCAGTCCTTCCAGCAATGAATTGCTCCCCAGGCGGTTGGCCCCGTGCAAGCCCGAACACGCCGCCTCGCCAATCGCATAGAGCCCGGCAAGGCTCGATCGGCCCAGCAAGTCGGCTCTCGCCCCGCCGATGAAGTAATGCGCGGCGGGATGGACCGGGATCAGATCCTTGCCGACATCAATGCCGAATTCATCGGTGAGATGCGCCAGTTGCGGGAACCGCTCGCGGAACTGCTGGACCGGAAGATGGCGGACGTCGAGGAATACGTGCGTGAAATTCGTCTTGCGGATTTGCTCGACAATCGCCCGGCTCACCACATCGCGCGGCGCCAGCTCGGCATTCTCGTGATATCCGGGCATAAACCGCTTGCCATACCGATCCACCAGAAGCGCCCCCTCCCCGCGCACCGCCTCGGTAATCAACGCGCGGCTTGAGCCGGCCAGATACAGCGTGGTGGGATGGAACTGCACCATTTCCATGTCCGCCAATGCCGCGCCGGCGCGGTAGGCCATGGCGTGGCCGTCGGCGGTGGCGATGCGGGGATTGGTGCTCTCGCGATAAAGCTGCCCCGCGCCGCCGCTGGCGAGAATCGTGCGCTTCGCCCAGATCAACTGCACCTGCCCGTCGATCATCGCCAGCGCGCCCAGGCAGCGGTCATTATCGGTCACCAGGTCGATGACAAAACTTTGCTCGGAAACACGAATGGACTCGCGGCCCCGCACGGTGCGGATAAGCGTTTGTGCCAGCTCCTTGCCGGTGGCGTCTCCGTAGGCATGAAGGATGCGGGCGAAGGAATGGCCGCCTTCCAGTGTGAAGGCCAAGCCGTGCGGGTTGCCTTCCTTCTTGTCGAAATTGGCGCCCCATCCGAGCAGTTCGAGCACGCGCTGCGGGCCTTCCTTAACGACGACTTCGACTGCCGCGTGATCGCACAATCCCGCCCCGCCCTTCTCGGTGTCCTGCGCGTGCAACTGGTAGCTGTCGGCCGGCTGCAACACGGCGGCGATGCCGCCTTGCGCGTACCAGGTATTGGATTGATCGATGGTGTCCTTGGTGAGGATGAGGACATCGGCCCCCGCATCCGCGGCCGCGATCGCGGCCCGCAACCCCGCCACGCCTCCGCCGACCACCAGCACGTCCGCCAACTGCTGGGGAAGCCGCGAGGCTTTGAAGGGGATGAGGTAGCGGCGTTGGGCGATGGGATCGAGCATGTAAAGACGATAGCGGCGGAGGGGCGGGTTTCAACTTCCGCATTGGATCAAGACGTCTTGACGGCAGCACTGGTGGGGCAGACATTCGTGCCGCGAGTCCGCGAGTGGGGCATTCCTGCCCTCCGAGTGGACTCGAATCCACATACAATGTGATTTCGGAGGTGGACATGGATACAATCGAACCAATAGAGCCATCGGTTCCCGCGGGAGTCAGCAAATGTCGGCGATATTCAGATCTCATCCTCTGCGGCATGCTCCGCTCGAACTACAGACCGGCGACCGGATGAGGCGCGAGGAATTCCATCGGGTATATGAACAGACCCAGGAAGATTTCAAAGCGGAACTCATTGGAGGGATCGTCTACGTGGCTTCACCTCTTCGCATCGGGCATGGGAAACCTCATCTTCTATTGGGAAGCGCGTTTGCCGCTTACGAATCAGCGACGGCCGGCGTTGATACAAGTGATAACACCACCGTGCTTCTGGGCGACGACTCCGAGCCCCAGCCGGACCTGTATCTGCGCATTCTCCCGGAGTACGGCGGCCAGTCCCGCACGGCGCCCGATGATTACGTGAGCGGCCCGCCTGAGTTGATCGCGGAGGTCGCCCTGAGCAGCCGATCGATTGATCTGCATGGCAAGCGCGATGATTACACCCGCCATGGCGTGCTGGAATATCTCGTGCTGTCGCCTGCCGAGCCGCGGATGTATTGGTTCGATTTGCGAAATGGCCAGGAGCTTCCCGCGCCCGCGGATGGCGTTTACAAGATGCGCGCGTTCCCCGGCCTGTGGATCGACTCCGCCGCCTTGTTCGCCAAGGATTACGCGAAACTGATGGCTACACTGCAACAGGGATTAGCCACCGCGGAGCACGCGGCATTCGTGAAGCGCCTCGGCTCGAGCCGCGATCAATGACGCAAAGTCGCCCTCTTAACGGCGTCACATTCTATTTGTCGAGTTTATTGCGTTCTCCCTCGTATTCAATCTCTGTATCTTTGCGCCTCGGTTGCCTCTGCGCGAATCGTCGATCACGAGGCATTCGATGCGATTTTATAATTTAACCGGAGCGTGATTGATGTCTGCCGCCGCCCCCGTATCCGCGCCCGAACGAATGGAGTTTAAGACTGAACTCAAGCAACTGCTCGATCTGATCATTCACTCGCTATATACGAAGAAGGAGATTTTCCTTCGCGAGTTGATCAGCAACGCCGCCGACGCGATCGACAAGGCGCGGTTCGAGGCGCTGACCAACCCCGGCCTCCTCGAGGGCGACAGCGACTTTAAGATTCGTATCCTCCCCGACGAGAAGGCCGGCACGCTCACAATCAGCGACAACGGCATCGGCATGTCGCGCGACTCGATCGTTGAAAACCTCGGCACGATCGCCCGATCGGGCACCCGGCAATTCATCGAAAACCTCAAGGCCGCCAACGCCAGCCAACGGCCCGAACTCATCGGCCAGTTCGGCGTGGGGTTCTACGCTTCATTTATGGTGGCCGACCGGGTGACGGTGCTTTCCCGCGCCGCGGGACCCGAAGCAAACGCCGTGCAATGGGAAAGCGACGGGCAGGGGCAGTTCACCCTCTCATCGGCGGAGAAATCCTCGCGCGGCACCGATGTCATTCTCCATCTGCGCGAAGAAGACAAGGAGTTCTTGTCCACTTGGCGCATCGGCGAGATCGTCAAGCGCTATTCGGATTTCATCGATCACCCCATCATTCTGGTGAACCAGAAAGATGCCGACGCGAAAGACCGACCCGACGACGCCAGCGCGGACAAAGCCCAGCCCGCGGAGGAAACGCTCAACTCCCGCCAGGCCATCTGGCTGCGGCCCAAGGCCGAGATCAAGCCGGAGGAATACAACGCGTTCTACAAGCAGCTTTCGCGCGACATGGATGATCCGCTCAAGACGATCCATGTGGCCGCCGAGGGAACGATGGAATTCCGCGCCCTGATGTTCCTGCCGGCCCATCGCGGCATGGACGCGATGGGCCCCGAGAAAAAATCGGGGTTGGACCTGTACGTCCGCCGGGTCTTGATCGCGCATGAATGCGAGGAGCTTTCGCCGCCGTGGATGCGGTTTGTGAAGGGCGTTGTGGACTCGGCGGATTTGCCGCTCAATGTCTCCCGCGAAACGCTCCAGCACAATCCCCTCCTGGCGAAGATCAAATCCAACGTCGTCAACCGCGTGCTCAAAACCCTCGAAGAATTCAAGACCGCCGAGTACGAAGCGTATGCGAAGTTCTTCGCTGAATTCGGCGTCTACATCAAGGAAGGCGCGGCCACCGATTTCTCCAACCGCGACCGGCTTTCCGACCTGCTGCTCTTTGAAAGCACCAAGACCGAAGCGGGGAAATACACCTCGCTGGCCGACTATGTGGGGCGAATGGGATCGGAGCAAAAGGAGATTCATTATCTCATCGGCGAGACCCGCGACCTGATCGCCAACTCACCCTACGTTGAGTCGTTCAAGGCAAAAGGCGAGGAGGTGCTGCTGCTGAGCGATCCGGTGGACGAATATCTCGTGTCGGCTTTGTATCAGTACAAGGACAAGCCGCTGAAAGCCGCCGACCGCGCGCAAGCCGCGCCGGAATCCTCGCCTGAGCAAAAGGCGCGCGAAGAGCAGTTCAAGCCGTTGCTGGCGATATTGAAGCAAAAGCTCGATGACGTGAAAGACGTGCGGCTCACCAACCGGCTGAAGGACAGCGCCGCCGTATTGGTTGGCGAAGACGGGGACATGAGCGCACACATGCAGCGGCTGTTGCGCCGCATGGGCCGTGGCGACGATGTGCCGCCCAGCAAGCGCGTGCTGGAGTTGAACCCGGATCATCCCGCCGTGCAGCGGCTGCAAGCGCTCGCCGCCAGGAACGCCGCCGATCCCCGCGTTGAGGAGTTCGGCAGGCTCCTTTACGACCAGGCCCTCATCGCCGAAGGCTCCCGCGTGAAGGACGCCTCGGCATTCGCGCGGCGGATCAACGATCTGATCGCAACATCCATAAAAGATTGAAACGCCGGTGTCGGGAATTGGCGAGGCGAGCTCGTTTGCCGCTGCGAATTTGCCCGACGCACGCCACGGGCCGTCCAATCCATGGCGGACCCGCTGAATTCGCAGGGTTCGCTTTCGGCGAACGCCGCATTCCCGGTTGCCGAATCGCGTTCGCTTTTTTCCACAGTCCCCGAATCCGCGTTCGCTGAAGCGGACCCACGGAGAGTGCCTGATCGGCGTTTTCCCCTATCTGCGTCGCGACGCGCCTCCGCGCACCGGGCGCGATGCGGCCGGAACCCGTTCCTCCTCGAAGAGCATCCCCGCCGGCTCGCTGCCATCCACTCCCAGGCTTTTGAGCAGCAGATCCAGCGAACGCGAAAGCTCACGCAATCGCACAGCGGGCATGTCATTGAGGGCGTCCACAATCTGCTCCTGGGCGGCGGTTGGCGCGCTGCGCAGGGCGGCGCGGCCGGCACGGGTCACGGAAACCTCGGCTTGCCGGCCATCCTTCGCCGAGCGTGTTCGCGCCACCAGCCCGTGATCCACCAGTCGTTGCACCACCACGGAAACCGAGCTTTGATGCGTGTGCGTGCGCTGCGACAAATCATTGACGGAAAGGATCGTCGCCTCGGCCAGTTTCTGCAGCACGAATAACTGGGCAGCGGTGAGGCCCACGCGCTTCTGCGCCTCGCGCGACGCCTTCCGCAGCACGCGCACGATCCGCCGGATCGCGTCCAGAACATGCCGCACGTCACGGTCGGCGGGCCGCTCCCTTGGCACTATTTTCATGGCACGCTTCACTTTCGATGGGATCCCATCCATTGAGGTGAGTATAACAAGCGCGTTTCGCAACACCAACGGCGTTAACGGCGATTGGGACGCGGCCCTGTGAGCAGCAACTGCCGCGCCGCCAGCACGGGCGAGACGCCTCATCTTTCGTCACATTTTTTTGCGTCCGCCAGCGAGTATAACATATTGGTGGCATTATCGTTCGATTGATTCAAAGGAGTATTGGCATGGAAGCCAGGGCGAACAAGGTACGAAGGCGTTCGAT
>DASRLH010000415.1:0-5965 GCA_035648595.1 Tepidisphaeraceae bacterium | reverse complement strand
ATCGAACGCCTTCGTACCTTGTTCGCCCTGGCTTCCATGCCAATACTCCTTTGAATCAATGGAACGTTAATGCCACCAATGTGTTATACTCGCTGGCAGAAACAAAAAAATGTGACGAAAGATGAGGCGTCTCGCCCGTGCCGACGGCGAGAGAGTGGAGAAATTGCGATTTACCGATTGACTGAACACCAGGCACGGGCGAGACGCCCGTGATACATTGTGCGGTTCCTCGGCCGCATGCGTTCGAACCACTATTCATTCCGAGTATTCACTCCAGGTCTTTGGCGTTTCCCACACCGTTACGGATGCCAGCTTCGCTCCGGCCTGTTGAAACCGGGGAACGAGCAATCTGTAAATGACCCTGGCGATGTTTTCCACCGTCGGGATCAACTCGCGGAATTCGGGGAGCTCGACGTTGAGGTTCTTGTGGTCGAAGCGGTCAATTACCGCCGTCGCGACGATTCGCTCGAATGCGGGGATATCAATCAATACGCCGTTGGCGTTGGGCTCGCCGGCCAGGGTCACCTGGACCTCATAATTATGGCCGTGGCCGTGGGGGTTGTTGCACTTGCCAAACGTGCGCTGGTTGTCGGCCTCGTTGAGGCCCGGATTGTGCAGGCGATGGGTGGCGGAGAATTCGAATTTCTGACTCAATTTCACCATGGGTCGCTCCGCGGCGCTAGCCGAGTAGGTTAAGAATGGCGATAACGCGAGGGCCAACTCTTCAAGCCGAAGTCCGGGCCAGGAATCGGCAAGCCGTTGCAGCAGTCCCGCGACAACGCGCTCGGGTGTTTGTGGATCCGGCCGGACATTCGCGCTGATATACGGAATGGCGTGCTGCCGGGCGATCGCGTCGATGCGCTTGATGTTCACCAGGTAATTGCTGGCGGATTCAAGTTCGCCGGACAAGGTCAGCCGCAATGCCAGATAATTTCCAAAACCGCGCAGGGACGGAAACCCGCCGAAACTGTTGCTGGGCGGGCCGGCCAGTTGCCCGTCGTCGGACGGGTTCACCGCGAACCGCACCTCGCGCGTCAATCGAAACATATCGGCAGAGTATAGCAGGCGCCAGCGCCTTCTGGCGGTCGGGGCATTTTTGTGGAAACTTTCAACCCAGCCGCCGCGTCCAATTGCCCGTGAACAATCGTCCATTAAAAAAGGAAAATCCCATGCACAATCGACTGACTCTGGCCGTGCTTAGCGTTGCCGTCGCGGGCGTGCCGCTGACGTTGCCTTCCGCAGGTTTCGGGCAGGTCCGCCCTCCGGCCAAACTCGCGGCGCCGGCGGTTGACTCACATGCGCATGGCCAGCAGCAGGCGGTGCCGATCAAGGAAGTGGTCCTCTACACCAGCGGCGTGGGGTACTTCGAGCACTTCGGCACCGTCAAGGGCAACGGCGACACCGAACTGCATTTCAAGGCCGATCAGATCAACGACATTCTCAAATCCTTGCTGCTGGAGGATCTGGATGGCGGCAAAGTCGCTGCCGTGACGTATGGCAGCCAGGGGCCATTGTCGCGCACGCTCAAGAGTTTTCAGGTGGATTTGAGCAACAGCCCGCCGCTCAATCAGTTGCTCTCGCAATTGCGCGGCGCGACGGTGACGGCGTCGCTGCCGCAGGGGCAGGTGACGGGGCAGATATTGTCGGTTGAGAAGAAGCAGAAGCCCGCCGCCGACAAGCAGATGATCGATGTGTGGGTGGTGGATTTGCTGCTGCCGGCGGGGAGCATTCGGCCGGTCGAATTGGATCAGGTGAGCGAGATCAAGCTGGACGATCCCAAGTTGCAGCAGGAGTTGGTGAAGGCGCTGGGCGCGGTGGCCGCTGCGCGGGATCAGGACCAGAAGCCGGTGAACATCCGCTTCACCGGCCAAGGCGAACGGCATGTACGCATCGGATACGTCGTCGAAGCGCCAGTCTGGAAGGCATCATATCGGCTGGTGCTGACGGGCGAGAAGAAAGCCGCCGGCGGGGGGAATAATCCGGAGAAAACTCAGAAAACCGAGCCGATCGATCTGAGCACAACCCTCGATAGGCCACGCGGCCAGCAGTACGTCCCGCCTGGCATTAAGCGCGCGCCGGCAAACGACCTCGCGCAGGCGATCACGGCGGCCGATGGGGCACGGAAGTCTACCGCCGGTGAGGAATCCGCCAAGCTGCAAGGCTGGGCGATCATCGAAAATCAGACGGACAACGATTGGGAGGACGTGCAGTTGTCGCTTGTCAGCGGCAGGCCGATCAGTTTTATCGAGGATTTGTATCAGCCGTTGTATGTGCAGCGGCCGGTGGTTGAGCCGAATTTGTACGCGAGCCTGCGGCCCCAGACGTATGCCGAAGGTATCGGACGGTACAATCCTGTCGGGCAAAGCGGGGAAAAGGCCGGTCTGGGGCGCGAATTGCGCGATGCCGCCGCTGCTTCTCCCGCGCGACTGCGGGCGGGCGGCATGGGATATGGCGCGGCACCGGCGGCGGCCATGCCGCCCGCGCCGTACAACCGCCCGATGGACGCAACCGCCTCTGTTTCCTCGCTGGCGTCGGGCGCGGCGGTCGGCGAGTTCTTTGAATACACGGTCGGCAACGTCAGCCTCCCGCGCCAAAAGTCGGCGATGATCCCCATCGTCACCGATTCCATCGAAGCGCGCCGAATGAGCATCTACAACGCCTCGGTCCTGCCCGATCACCCGCTGTTGGGCGCCCGCCTCACCAACACCACCGGCAAACTCCTGCCCCAGGGCCCGATCACCGTGCTCGATGGCGGCGCCTACGCCGGCGACGCCAACATCGAGGACCTGCCCTCGAAGCAGACGCGCCTCATCAGCTATGGCATCGACCAGCAACTGCTGGTTCATTCCAATGACCAAACGCAGGACTCTTCCCTTGTCACCGGGAAAATTATCAAAGGCGTTCTCGAACTGACCTACAAGCAGATATTCAAGCAGGTGTATGAGGCTCAGAACAAAGGCAAATCCGATCGCTTTTTGCTGATTGAGCACGCCAAGCGCCAGGGCTGGACGTTGGAGGAACCTGCCAAGGCTTCGGAGACAACCGATACCCTATATCGCTTCGAGGAAAGCGTGCCGGCCGGGGCGACCAAAAAGCTCGCGGTCCGCGAAGACCTGGTGAATGCCCAGCGCATTTCGATCCTGCCGATGGATACCAGCCAGATCGAAATATACCTGCGCAGCGGGCCGATTCCCGACGACGTGAAAAAAGCGCTCCAACAAGCCGCGAAATTCAAATATGCGCTGGTCGATACACAGCGCCAGATTCAGGAACGCGAGCAAAACGTCAACGAAATCACCCAGGAACAAAATCGAATCCGCGAGAACATGAAAGCCGTCGCGCAGAACACGGACTATTACAAGCGGCTCTTAAAGGAGCTGGACACGCAGGAGACGCAGATACAAAAGCTCAAGGGCGAGACGAAGGACCTTCGCCAGAAGCAGGATCAGCAACGCAAGGATTTGGAGAATTATCTGGCGAATTTGACTGTGGGATGAGCGGGTTTTTATGATAGTCGTATCATGGGCGTCCCGCCCGTGCCGGTTGTATTGAGGTTGGGAATATCGTGGCTCCTCTACTCCCGCGCCATCCGCACGGGCGGGACGCCCGTGATACGGCAGGGGGCTTCTTTCACTGAGCTCACACATCCGCAAGCGGCAACGCGTTTCTGCCCCAGCCTCCGTATTGGGCGGAACCTACGGCTTGACCCCCGCGCCATGTTCATCCAAATGCCTCACCCACGCCCCCACGCGACGGCGAAGGTCGTGGCAGACCTTTGGATTCTGCGCGGAAATGTCGTTCTGCTCCAAGGGGTCAATCTTCAAGTCGTATAATTCATCGTATCCTGTGGTGGCGTTGTAGATGTATTTCCAGTCGCCTTCACGCATGCCTAGCAGATAGTCATTGTTGGCGCCGTAGAAGTAGGCGCGGGATGGGCGGTTGGGGTCGAAGAGGCTGTGGCCCTGCCAGGTGGAGGCCGGGGCGATGCCCAGTATATCGGTGAGAGTGGGGGCCAGATCGATTTGGCTTGCCACGGTGCCGATCCGGCGCTTCTCGTGAAACAGGCCCGGGCACCAGAGGATGCAGGGGACGTTGACATTTTCCTGGTAGATGCGGAACCCATGCCCCAGCGACTGGTGCGGCCAATTGAGGCCTTCGCCATGATCGCCGATGATCGCCAGCAGCGTGTCATCCGCCAGCCCGCGCTGGCGAATCCCGTCGATGAGTCTTCCGAGTTGCCGATCCTCCTCGGCTAAAACGTTGAGATAGCGATTCACCACGCTGCCATCCGCGGGCGGCGGGATGGTTACGCCGCCCATCTCCCGTTCCTGCTGACCGGGCGAAAGCGTGTAGGGGTGGTGCGTTTGATTCGTCCAGCACATGGCGAAGAAGGGGGCGGCTCGATCCTTGCCGGCGTCGATCCAGGTCAGCAGTTTGTCCACCATCGCCGAGTCCGCGGTTCCCCACGATACCAGTTCCGGCGCCCCAAGATCGCGCTTGTCCCAGATGGTATCGAACCGGCCTTCCAGATAGCCGCGCTGATAGGCGAACTGGAAATCGGAGGATGTAAGAGCGAGCGTGCGATAACCGGCCTGCTTGAGTACTTCGGACAGCAACGTGCCGGGTTGATTGAGCGGATGGCTCGGATCGTAGACATTGGCCGCCCACACCGGCCTTGGGTAGTCCGCGGAATTGATGGCCACCAGCGAGCAGGGCGTCATGCCCACATGGCAGGTGATGTTGTCGAAGACAATGCTGTGCGCCGCCTCCGATTCCAATCGCGGCGTGGTCTTAAACCGGCTGCCGTACAGGCCCAGGAACTGAGTGCTGGTGGATTCCAGGACGTAGACGATCACATGGCGGGGCCGATGCGCAGTTTCAAAGGGGAGCGCGTAGGCGGGGCGGGTGGTCGCGCCGCGCTCACGGACGGGGAGGAAGTCGCCGTCATATTCGGCGGGAATATCCGTGGGCAAAACGATGGGGTGTTCCACCACGCCCAAAGCGCATGATGTGAACAGCGTCCAGTGCGGGTTAAGCGCAATGCGATGATCCGGCCGGCGCGTCCATTGCGGCTGGGCATGCCGCGCATATGCGAATTGCGCCAGTATGCCGACGATCAAAAATCCTTGCGCGATTCGCACGGCTCGCGAGCGCGGCACGCCGGGGAACCAGCGGGTGAGGAAGACCAGGCCCAGGTAGGCCAGGGGTCCGCCGATGAGCGCGGCGGAGGTCTTGGGTCCTACAAATGCCATCACCGACGACCGCATGTTCCCCCAATCACCGGCGGCGCGGAGCAGCGGGCGGGTGATGGGAACCGAGGTGTAGCCGAATACGAACGCGCTGATGATGGCGTATAGGATGAATGCCGTGAATACAACCAGCCAGAGGTACCACGCCGTCCGCTGCGCCCGCGGCCAACGCGAGAGCGCAAAAAGGCTCAGGCCCGCGACCGCGCCAGCGGCGAGGGCGAAAAGATTATCCGAGGCCGTGGCGACCAGCACGCCATACACGTAATCCGACAGCGGCGCTGTCCGGTACGGCAGCGGCATCCCCAGGTGAAACAGCTTGGTGACGGTGAAGATCACCGCCATCCACCAGGCGAGCCAGAAAGTGGAAACAGAACGAACCCCTCGCGCCTTGGTGACGCTCGCGTTGATAACTTCGTTCGAGCGATTGCGCGCCTTGATACCCAATGACATAGAGAAGGCTCTTGCGTATCGAATACACACGAAATCTTAACGCAAGTGCGGCAGGAAGGCCACTGATATGTGTATCGGAGGCAGAATCACACCGGAGGTAGCAGCGGGATTCGGGATCCCACGATTGTGACACGGGCGTCCCGCCACAGGCGTCCGGGATTTTGCTTGGCGTGACAATAGCAATAATCTGCATTGCGCCAGCCGTTGGTTTGTGTCATGCTGCCCGCGTGGCATTCGAGCCTGCTCAATCCTCGGTTCCCGGCTCG
>DASRLH010000414.1:0-14150 GCA_035648595.1 Tepidisphaeraceae bacterium | reverse complement strand
ATCGAACGCCTTCGTACCTTGTTCGCTCTGGCTTCCATGCCAATACTCCTTTGAATCAATCGAACGATAATGCCACCAATATGTTATACTCGCTGGCGGACACAAAAAAATGTGACGAAAGATGAGGCGTCTCGCCCGTGCATGGTGCATTTAGATTGGGAATATCGTGATT
Organism: Tepidisphaeraceae bacterium; assembly: GCA_035648595.1. Taxonomy (GTDB): domain Bacteria; phylum Planctomycetota; class Phycisphaerae; order Tepidisphaerales; family Tepidisphaeraceae; genus RYN-428. The sequence goes on along the minus strand of DASRLH010000414.1, from coordinate 13,978 downwards.
TCTCGACCACTACGCGATCCGCACGGGCGAGACGCCCGTGATACGGTAACGGTTGTATTCCCAAAAGCACGGGACGCTCTGCATCGGCTGGTTGTGGTGTTGCGCCCTGGCATAGGAGTAACCCTCATTTGCGACCTGGCCTTCCCCAATGCTGCTCGATCTTCCCGCGAAGGAACGTGACGCTGCGGGCGAGTTCCTCCATGCCGTTGACACCATCCTCAATGCTGATCCAGCCATTGAATCCGACGGCCTTCAGCGTGCTGAAGATGGCGTCATAGTCGTTGAGGCCCTTGCCGATTTCACCGTGGCGAAGGCGCTTGGCGTAGCCGACGCTGTCCTCCTCCTTGCGGAGATCGGCGATGGTTCCCTCGGCGAGGTATCGATCGCTGGCGTGCATGGTCAGGACGCGATGCTTGACGCGGCTCAGCAATTCCAGAGGGTCTTCGCCGGCAAGGATGGTGTTGCTGGGATCGTAGTTGACGCCGAAATGCGGGGAGTTCACGCGATCGACCAGTTCGCAGAAGACATCCATTTTTTGGGCAAATTCTGGATACTGCCAATAGTTGTCCTTGTAGTGATTCTCGATCACGAGCGTGATGCCGGCGCTGGCCGCATGGGGAATGCAGGCTTCGATGCACTCGGCGGCATAGGCGATTCCCTGTGCCCGGCTGACCTCCGGCCTGCGCTGTCCGGAGAGCACCCGGCAAAACTTTCCGCCCAACTCGGCGGCCATGTCGATCCAACTCTTTTCGAGCCCGACCTGCTCGCGCCGGAACGCCGGATCGGGATGCGTGAAATCCGGGGAGCAGCAGAGCATGGGGATGCTCATGTCCTGGTCCTCGACCATCCGCCGCGCGGCGGGCCAGGAGGCGGGATCGCGCAGATCGAGAAAGCCGCTGTAAAACTCCAGGCCGTCGATGTCCAGCGCGGATGCCAGGTCAACCCATTGCCGCAGGGTCATTTTGCCATTGACGCAGAGCTCGTCCATGAACGCTTTGGGGAAGACGGCGAGTTGGGGCATGGGAATCCTTGTGGAAGAATAACATTGCTGAGTAAAATGAGGTTTCGAAGGCGATCACGCACGATTTGCCCAACGCCGACGTTAGACGAAAATTCGATCAAAGAGAAGTCGAAAGGTTTATCATGGCCATGACGATGCCCGCCCGTATTTTTGTTCCCGCCGACCTGGACCCCGCGGATTTCGCGCGGCTTGAGCCGCTCTATCAGTCGTTGCTGGATCGGCCGGTGTCAAGCGCCGGCGAGCTTGAAGCGTTTCTGCGCGACTTTTCCGAACTGTCGGCGGTGGTGGATGAATATGCCAATCGCCGGTACATCGACAAGAGCTGCCACACCGAGGACAAAGCGATCGAGGCGGCTTTCCTGCATTTCGTCGAGCAGATCAGTCCGCGCGTCAAGCCGCTCTATTTCCGGCTGCAAAAAAAGTTCCTGGAATCGCCGGCGCTGGGGCAGCTCACCGACATCCGCTATCGCATGCTCACCCGGCAATGGCGGGTGGATGTAGAATTGTTCCGCGAGGAGAACGTGGCGATTGATACGGAAGTGGAGAAGGCCGCCAACGAATATGGAAAAATCTGCGGCGCGATGATGGTGGATTTCCGGGGCAGGCAATACACGCCGGCGCAGATGGCGCGGTTTTCCGAGGAGACGGACCGGACGACCCGGCAAGAGGCGTGGGAGGCGAACGTCCATCGGCGGCTGGAGGACCGGGAAAAGGTCGACGCGATCTTCGAGCAGCTTCTTCCGATGCGGCAACAAATCGCGGCCAACGCAGGGCTGGCGAACTTCCGCGAATATGCCTGGAAGGCGAATAAGCGGTTTGACTATACGCCGGCGGATTGTCTGCGCTTTGCCGATGCGATTGCCGAGACGTGTGTGCCGCTGGTGGCGAAGCTCAATGCACAGCGGGCGCGGGAGCTTGGGGTGCAAACGCTGCGGCCCTGGGATTTGGAAGTGGACGTGAAGGGGCGGGCGCCGTTGCATCCGTTCGCCGAGGACCAGGTGCCGACGTTTGTCGCCAAGACGCGGGAGATATTCAATCGGCTCTCGCCGGCGCTGGCGCGGGATTTCGATCAGCTTGGGGCGCATGGCAATCTTGATCTGGACAGCCGCAAGGGCAAGGAGCCGGGAGGGTATCAATGCTCGCTGGAGGAATCGAAGCAGCCGTTCATTTTCATGAACGCTGCCGGGTTGCAGCGGGATGTGGAAACGCTGTTACACGAAGGCGGCCATGCGTTTCATTATCAGGCGGCGGCCGCGCGCGAGCCGTTGATTTTCCTGCGCAACGCGCCGATGGAATTTTGCGAAGTCGCCAGCATGTCGATGGAACTGCTGGGGAGCGAGTATTTCACGGTCTTCTACGATGAGGCGCAGGCGGCCCGCGCCAAGCGCAAGCTCTTCGAGGGGATTATCCGGTTTTTGCCGTGGATGGCGATTATCGATTCGTTCCAACATTGGATGTACACGCACGCCGGGCATACCCGCGCCCAGCGCACCGCCCAGTGGCTTGAGTTGCTGAATCGATTCACGGCGGGAGTGGACTGGAACGGATACGAGGCCATCCGCGAATCGTCCTGGCAGCCGCAACGCCATCTGTTTCATTCGCCGTTCTACTACATCGAGTATGGCATCGCCCAACTGGGCGCGCTGCAACTGTGGATGCGGGCCAAGAGCGATCCGCGTCAGGCACTCTCCAATTACCGTGCAGCCCTGGCGCTGGGGGGAACGCGGACGTTGCCGGAGTTGTTTGAAACCGCCGGCATTGCGTTTGATTTTTCGCAGAGGACGCTGGGGCCGCTGATGGAGGCGCTGCGGGAGGAATTGGAGGGGCTGCGATAGAGAATGCGCGAATATGCGGGGAAGCAGACGGGCTTTCGGTGGGGCAGACATTCCTGTCTGCCTCGAATCGGTGAGTGGAGGACATTCCTGTCCTCCCGAACCGATTCGACACGTTCAGTGCGGGCCGTTTCGAATCCGCTCGGCGGGGCAGGAATGCCCCGCACTCGCGGATTCGGGCAGACAAGAATGTCTGCCCCACCAAAACGCTTTTGACGCCGATTGGCTGTCTCACCCGCCCACGGGCGTCTCCGTGTTGAACACATCCGTAATCGGCGCGGCAGCCGCGGCCTGGTTGGTCGGTTGCAGGCCGAACATTTGTTCGACGGTGCTGAGCAGGTTGTAGTGGCTGGCGGGCTCGGCGTATTGGCCGGGCCTGACCATGGGGCCGTAGAAAAATGTGGGAATGTTGTTGCTGGAGACATGCGATTCGTCCCAGGTGACGATCAGCAGGCTGTTGTGCTTTCGCGTCCAGGCGGCGTAACGCTGCATGTTGGCGGCCATCCATTGATCCGAGGCATACACCGTGTTGCTGTGCATGTTGTGCTGCTCGTTGGGCACCACGTATGAGATGGTGGGCAGCGCGGCCAGATGGTTTTTCGGGAACTTCGTGAACGGCAGGTTATCCGCCGTGGGAACATTTTTCAGATCCACCCAGGGGTTATGCCCCTGCTTGTAATCCCCCTTGTCGCCGCGCGACCAGCCGGTGTAGGGCAGGCTTTCGGAGTAGCCGCCGAACGTCAGGCCGTTGGCGATGGCTTCGCTGGCGATGTTGGGCGCGCGATTCTGAATCAACGGCTTATCCGGTTTGGCCTGCGGCGCCAGGCCCGAGAACAGCGCCTGGTAGTCGCTCTGATTGGCATGGGCCGTGGCCGTCATGTTGGTGAGCACGGCGCTCTGGCTGGCCAATGAGCGCAGATACGGGTCCGTGTTATAGCGCGGCGGCTGCACGATCCACGCAAGCGAGCTTGGATAGGGGTTTGCCCCCAGGATCTGTTGATAGGAATGATCTTCCAGCACGACAACCACCACGTGATCGGGCCGGGGCAACGCCGGCGTCGAGGCGGAAAACATGACCCGCCCCTCCACTTGTTCGATCATGCGGCCCGACGGCCGGTGGGCGGCGGGCTTTGGAGCGGGGATGGAATTGCCGACGGGACCGGCAGATTGCTTCTCCGCGCCGGCCGCGCGCCGATTGCCCGACGAACGGCGCTTGGGCAGCCAGAATCCGAGCAGCTTGTGCACCAGGTTGATCACTCGAAAACGACCTTTCCGATTGACACTTTCCCTTGGGGTGTGCCCTTCCATTGTCCAATAATCATGCACACCCGCGCGGCAGACGCAAGGGTGAACTTGCACGGCTATATCATTTGGGCAAAATAGCCGAAGTTTAAGGCAAGTGGCCGTGATGAGAGCAGACGCGGCGTCGCCGTCGCGTTGTTCGACGGCTCGTTATTCCTTTGCATTAACTGGTGATGATCCATGGCAGATGGCGTTCCCACGATCCGTGCGTTTCAGGTATTTCCCGATCTTCCCGCCGAGCTCGAGCCGCTGCTCAAGCTGGCGCGCAATCTCTGGTGGGTATGGAACCCGGATGCCGTCGAATTATTCCGCCGGCTCGATAGAAAACTTTGGGAAGACGTTTATCACAACCCGGTGAAGATGCTGGGAACCATCGCCCAGGCCAAGCTGTCGGCGGCGGCCAAGGACGAAGGGTTTCTGGCGCACCTTCGCCGGGTCTTCGCGGTTTTCTCCGATCACATGAGCGGCAAGGGATGGTTCAGCGACACCCATCCCGACAAGGACAAGCTACAGATCGCCTATTTCTCGGCGGAATTCGGTCTGCACGAATCGCTGCCGATCTATTCTGGCGGCCTTGGCATTCTCGCCGGCGATCATCTCAAGAGCGCGGCTGAACTGGGCGTGCCGCTGGTGGGCGTGGGGCTGTTGTACCGCAACGGATATTTCCAGCAGTACCTGTCGGCCGACGGTTGGCAGCAGGAGGCTTACCCGGAACTGGATTTCTACAACCTGCCGATCGAGCCGATGCTCTACACCGACGGCTCGCCGGTGCATGTGCGCGTGGAGTTGCCGGACAATGCGGTGTTCTGCAAGGTTTGGCGGGCGAACGTGGGGCGCGTGCCACTCTATCTGCTCGACACCAATCTTCAGGAAAACGCGCCCGCCGACCGCGATATCACCGCCAAGCTGTATGGCTCGGGCACCGATCTGCGCATCAAGCAGGAACTGATCCTGGGCATCGGCGGCGTGCGCGCGCTTACCGCGCTGAACATCGCGCCGACCGTTTTTCACATGAACGAAGGACACAGCGCGTTCCTGGCGCTGGAGCGCATCCGCACGCTGCTCGAGCAAATGCCGGTGAGTTTTGACGAGGCCCGCCAGCAGGTGATGTCCACGAACGTGTTCACCACGCATACGCCGGTGCCCGCGGGCATTGATACGTTTTCGCCGGAGACGATGGTGCGATTCTTCCGGCCGATGATCCCGCAACTCAAGCTCGATGAGGAAGGCTTTCTGGCCCTGGGCCGGGAGGATGTGACGAACAAGAAGCAGGGATTCTCGATGGCGCTGCTGGCCATTCGGCTGGCCGACAGCGTGAATGGCGTGAGCGCGCTGCATGGCGACGTGTCGCGCAAGATGTGGCACAACGTCTGGCCGCAGGTGCCCGCCGACGAAGTGCCGATCAAGCACATCACCAACGGCATCCACACACGCACCTGGCTGGGCCAGGAAATCGCCTTCACGCTCGACCGCTATCTCTCACCCGAATGGGCCAGCGATCCGTCCGACCAGAGCGTGTGGGATGGCGTCAGCCAGATTCCCGATGAGGAACTGTGGCGCGCCCACGAGCGCAGCCGAGCGCGGCTGGTGAGTTGGGCCCGGCAGACGCTCAAGGAACAATTCATTCGCCGGGGCGCCAGCTACGATGAAGTGCTGATGGCCGAGCAGGTGCTCGATCCCGAAGCGCTGACCATCGGCTTTGCCCGTCGATTCGCCACCTACAAGCGCGGCACGTTGCTGCTGCGCGATGCCGACCGGCTCAAGCGGATTCTCACGGATAATCAAAAGCCGGTGCAGTTTCTTTTTGCCGGCAAGTCGCATCCGGCTGATTCGGAAGGCAAGGAACTGATCAAGCAGATCATCCACTTCGCCCGCGACGCGGGCATCCGCCGGCGCGTGGTGTTCATCGAGAATTACGACATGAACGTGGCTCGCTACTTGGTGCAGGGCGTGGACGTTTGGCTCAACACCCCCCGCCGGCCTTATGAGGCCTCGGGCACCAGCGGGATGAAGGCGGCCGCCAACGGCGTGCTCAATTGCTCGATCCTCGACGGCTGGTGGGTCGAGGGATACGCCTCCGATCTGGGCTGGGCCATCGGGCGCGGCGAAAGCTATTCCGATCCGGGATATCAGGATCATGTCGAGGGCCAGGCGCTCTATGACATTCTCGAAAAGCAGATGATCCCGCTGTTCTACAACCGCGATGCCGACAACACGCCCCACGAATGGATCGCGCGGATGAAAAACTGCATGCGCAAGCTCGCGCCGGTGTTCAACACCAACCGGATGGTGCGCGAATACGCCGAGAAGTTTTACGTTCCCGCCTTTAATCGCGGCAGCGCGCTGGCCGCCGACGGCATGCAGCGCGCGGTCGCGCTGGCCAAGGCCAAGGATTCCCTGCGGCATCGCTGGCCGGGCATAAAAATCGTCGGCGTCCACACCAGCGGCAACGGGCATTTCAAGGTCGGCCAATCCATGCAGGTCGAGGCGATGGTCGATCTGCCCGAGGTCGATCCCACCGAACTGACCGTGCAACTTTATGCCGGCCCCGTGAACTCGCGCGGCGAAATCGAGCAGCCCCAGGCGCTGCCGATGACGCATTCCAAGACGCTGGCGCCCCAGCGCCACCTGTTCGTCGGCAGCATCGATTGCCGCACCAGCGGCCGGCAGGGATTTGCGATCAGGATCCTTCCGGGGGCGGCGGACCTGGCGACGCCGTTTGAGCCGGGGTTGATTGTTTGGAACTGACGCGCGACCGAACGACGATTCGGGGAAATGTCGCATCGGCGGCAATTCAGCGCCCGGTGTGAGCGTCCCCCACGCCGTGGCAGAGCGCAATGAGGGCGCAGCCCGAATGAAGCGCCGCCGCGGCTTCTCGCAGTGCTGCGGGTGGCGCGCGGAGAAGCCGCGGCGGCGTGGGGAGTCGCGAGTTTGAGAGAATAAGGCGCGTTGGGCATTGCACCGGGAGCGGGGGCGAGACATACTTTTACACATGCCGGCTCCGGGGAAGAAGTGGCGGCATGTCATCATCAACACGCGCGGGTCCTGGCTGCATGGCGACGAACGCGGGTTCCGCAGCCGGCGGCATCGAATCCATTCATCCGGAGATTACAAGCACCGACCGCCGCAAGGCGAACACGAGGGGCTGCTTCGCTACCGCATCGGCAGGTCCAGCCCGGAGGTGCATCTCGATGCCGATTTGCGACCGACGATTGGGCGGACGTTGGTACGGGAGTTGCGCGAGAGCGGCCATGTGGTTTTGGTCGTCGCGGTTGGAAAAGTCCACGCTCATCTTCTGGTCGAATTGCCGGACAATATCATCAAGGTAAAAGCGATCCTCGGGCAAGCCAAACGCAAAGCATCGCGCGGCGTCAAGGCACGGATGCCTGGGCAAATCTGGTCGCGAGGCGGCACATTCAAACCCATCAATTCGCGCGATCACCAGCTGCGCGTTTATGAATACGTCCTTTTCGGGCAGGGCCCCGAGGCCTGGACCTGGTCTTTCAAGGACGGGTCTGATGAGGGTTGCTTTGGACGCCCGCGCCCCGCTCGTTGATCCGCCCCCCACGCCGCGGCAGAGCGCAATGAGGGGCGCAGCCCGAATGAAGCGCCGCCGCGGCTTCTCGGAGCGCTGCCGGCGGCGCGCGGAGAAGCTGCGGCGGCGCTGCGCTCTGCGGCGGCGTGGGGAGACCCTCGTTTTGCAAAGCCGCTCAAACGGGTAACCTGATGACATGAACACCGCGACAAGAGCATTTGGTTTTTTGCTGGCCGGCTTTCTCGCATGCCCGCCGCCGGGTTTGCCGCGGGTGGGGGCGGCTCCCGCGCCCTCGAAATCCGCGTCTGCGGAATCGGCGAAATGGGGCGAGCAGACCAGCGGCCAAATTCGCGCCGCATTTTTCATGGCGGATCGATCCCTGTATGCCGAGGATGTGGGGATTGCCAGGCCGCACAAGCCGCATCCGGCGTGGCTGTGGGATGCGAGCGTACAACTGGCGGCGCTATGCGCCGCGGCCCGCGTGGAGCCCGAGAAATATCTTCCGCGGGTGAAGGAATACGCCGCCGGCCTTCGGGCCTATCGCACGCACAATCACGGCGTGACGGGCATGGACGTCAACCCCCCACCCAAGAACCCGGACCGCTATTACGATGACAACGCCTGGGCCGCCCTTTCGCTTCTGGAGGCGTACGAACTGACCCGCGATCCCCAGGACCTCAAGCTGGCGACCGACGCCTTCACTTTTGCCGCCAGCGGCGAAGATGCCGTGCAGGGCGGCGGGCTGTATTGGCGCGAGGACAACCACAAAACCAAAAACGCCTGCTCCTGCGGCCCCGCCATGCTCGACGCCCTGGTGCTGCATCGCATCACCGGCAACGCCGAATATCTCGCCACCGGCAAGCGGCTCTATGAATGGACGCGCAAGCGATTTCAGGATGACGATGGCTTGATCTTCGATTCGATGCGCGTCTCGGACGGACGGCTGAACCGCTCGAAATTCAGCTACAACAGCGCCGCCGTCTGCCGCGCTGCCGTCTTGCTGTTTCAGACAACCAAAGAGAGACAATATCTCGACGAAGCCAAACGCATCGCCGGTGCGGCGGAAAAGCAGTGGGTGCGCAAGGATGGGATCATCGCCGGCGACGGGAAATTCAGCCACAAGCTGCTCGAAGCATTTCTGGCGCTTTACGATGCCGATCATGATCCGCACTGGCTGCAAGTGACAAGCCGATCCGTGACGGCTTTGCGCGATCATCGCGATAAAAATGGCTGGTATCCCCAGCACTGGGACGCCGTTCCAACGACGGCCATCGATCCGGTTCGCCTAATTGACCAGTCCAGCGCCGCCAGAGCCTATTGGCTTGCGGCGGGGCATGGTGTGCCGAGCAAGCCTTAATGGGTGTTGGTGGTACTCGTTCGAAAGAAAGCGGCGGGGGCTGAGAACGACACGTCGCTAACGTATCACGGGCGTCTCACCCGTCCGGGTAGCGCGGCGGTCGAGGAACCGCGGTCTTCCCAATCTTAAAGCACCAGGCACGGGCGGGACGCCCGTGATACGACGAAGGTATTCGACTTCCAAGCGCAAGCCGGCCCTGAGTAGGCAATAGATCATCGGGCGACGATATCCATCCAAATCCGCGACGATCCCCCTGCTGGCTGCGACGCTGGCGGCGTCCCTTGTGATTTCCATTCCCTCGTAAGTACGATCCACTCCCCGGCCACCGGCGTGATGACTGCATAATCTTGCCGAATTGGCGCGGGGAGGGTATCCGACGGCAGCACCCCCGCCACCATCGGCGGCGCCCCGCGCGCCTGCCAGACTTGGGTCATCGCATGCGCTTCAGCAATGCCCCGCTCGCCGGGCGCGAAATGCACGGATGCAACCAGGAACTTGCGGCCATCCATCACCGACACGGCCCATGCCCCAAATGGCCCCTGCCCGCCGGTGAGCGGCGCGCCTTCGTAGAGCGGATGTTTGGAGAAGATGCAGTTGCCATAGGTTACGCGACGGCCCACCAGGTTCATCGAGCGTTGAAAAAGCTCGGCATGAAACGACTGTTGCATGCCCAGCAATTGGGCGATCGGCACGACATCGTCTTCCTCGACATCCTGCAACAGTACATAGTCAGGATTGAGCCTGGACATCGCCGCGAGCATCGGATCGCTTTGCGGATTCTGGCGGCGCAGGTCGTGGCTGATGATCCTCAGCGTCCGCCCCGGCACGCCCCACGGCACCCCCGGCGGCGCCGTTCGCGGCCTGGCATGCCGCGTCAGGCGAATCCCCAGCAGCAGCACCCCGCCGGTAACGAAGATCGCCAGCAACGCGATCGCACCCGACCGCGTCGGCAGACCGCCCATTCTCCCGCCGGCCTCATCCATCGAAATGTTATACGTCAGAAAGGTGTGTGACGCGCACTAGACGCGACAGCACGTCAGTGTAGGGAGTGCCTTTGACGATGTAGTCGTCGGCCCCCAGCCGCAACGCATCCCCGATGCGGGTGGGCTCGGACAGGGCGCTGAACATGATAACCGCGACCTGATCCAACCCGTGATCTTGGCGCATTTCCCGAAGCACCTGTAGCCCGTCCATGTCCGGCATCATCCAGTCCAGAAGCACCAAACGCGGATGATTCTCGCGGAGCTGCTTGAGGGCTTCATCTCCCCGATGGACGCACGAGACATCAAACCCATCGCGTGCAAGCAGACGCGACAATACCCGGCACGTATCGATATTGTCGTCCACGATCAAAACCCTCACGGGCGGAGTGGTAGCAAAATCCGGGCGAGCGGATAAGGCGCTTCACTATTTGGCCCCTGCCGGATGGTAAGGTGGGTCGTCATGGAGGATAAGGCGAGGACAAGCGGCCCGGTCGAACCCGGATCGTCGTACAACACGTAGACGCGGCGTCCCCGCCGCGTGTCTTTCCCGCGGGCGCAGCGCTCCCCAAAAGCGACGAGGACGTCGCTTCTACGCATGGCAGGCGCGAGCCCCGTTGGAGAGCGGTGAAGCTGTTATCGGGCGAACCGTAGAAGCGGCGTCCCCGCCGCTTCCATGCGGCCACCGCTCGCGCCAATCCCGAAGGCTTTCGCCCAAAGGTATTTCAACCCTCCAACTTGCGCGCGATGGCTTGCGCATCATAGACGCACCCGCCCCACGTTCCCCCGCTGGCGTTTTGGAGGGCGGCCCAAAGCCGCGTGTCGGCGGGAAGATCGGGGTCGGCGGCCAAATCGCGGCGCGGGGGCCGGTTGACGAGCGTGCGCTCGCCCCAGGCGGCATCGTGGAGTTCCAGTCCATGCCCAACCAGATCGACGCTGCCGATGAGTTGATTGCGATCGATGACGATGGCAATGAGATCGCCATCGACGACCTTTCCAATTGGGCCGCCGGCCAGCGCTTCGGGGCCGACGTGGCCGATGCAGGCGCCGGTGGAGACGCCGGAGAACCGGGCGTCCGTGATCACCGCGACTTCCTTGCCAAACGCCAGGTGCTTAAGCGCGCTGGTGATCTGGGACGTTTCCTCCATGCCCGATCCCATCGGTCCCCGGCAGATCAACACGATCACATCCCCCGCCTTTATGTGCCCGTCCTTGATCGCGCGGATGGCGGCGCGTTCGGTGATGAACACGCGGGCCGGGCCGGTCTTGCGGTAGACGCCATCGGGATCGACAACGCTCGGATCGATCGCGGTGCTTTTGATGACCGAGCCTTGCGGGGCGAGGTTGCCGCGCGGAAAGGTGACGGTTGCGGTGACGCCGCGCTCATGGGCGTGGGCGGGGCTGAGGATGACGTCGTCGGGGTTGATGCCATCCTGCGTGAGCAGAATCTCGCGGAAGCGCGCCCGCCGGTCGCTTTTTTCCCACCAATCCAGCGTCTCGCCCAGGGGATGGCCGGTCGCGGTGAGACAATCTTGGTCGAGCAGTTTGAGCGCCCGCAGATGCAGCATGACTTCCGGCACGCCGCCGGCGAGGAAAACCTGAACCGTGGGGTGCCCAACGGGCCCGTTGGGAAGCGCATCGACCAATCGCGGCGTTTGGCGGTTCACGTCAATCCAATCCTCCACCGTCGGCCGGGGCAGTCCGGCTGCGTGCGCGATCGCGGGAACGTGCAGCAGCAGATTCGTCGATCCGCCAAAAGCGGCATGCACCACCATCGCATTGCGAATGGCGGCGGGCGTTAAAACCTGTTCGACCGTGATCCTAGCGGCTTCCAGGTTCATCAGAGCCCGCGCCGATCGCGCCGCCAGATCAAGCCACACACTCTGCCCCGATGGCGCCAGCGCCGAGTGCGGCAGGGCCAGGCCCAGCGCCTCGGCGACCACCTGCGAAGTCGCCGCCGTCCCCAGAAACTGGCATCCCCCGCCCGGCGATGCGCAGGCCCGGCAGCCCAGCTCCGCCGCCTCTTCCAGGCTCAGTTTTCCGTGCGTGTAGCGCACGCCAATCGTCTGCACTTTCCCCGCGTCCTCGCCTTCGATCGCCGGCAGCGTGACGCCGCCGGGCACCAGCACGCAGGGCAATCCCTTCGCGCCGGCCAGCGCCATCATCATCGCCGGAAGTCCCTTGTCGCAGGTGGCGATTCCCATCACGCCGCTGCGGCGCGGCAGCGAGCGGATGAGCCGGCGCAGCACGATGGCCGCGTCGTTTCGGAACGGGAGGCTGTCCATCATCCCGCGCGTTCCCTGCGTGCGCCCATCGCACGGATCGGTCACCATGCCCGCGAACGGAATCGCGCCCAGAGACTTGAATTGCCGCGCCGCGGCCTGCACGAGCAGGCCCACCTCCCAATGGCCCGTGTGATAGCCCAGCGCGATGGGCGAGCCGTCGTCGGCCCTGACTCCGCCGGAGGTCGAAAGGATCAGAAACTCCTTTCGCCCCAGGCTCGAAGCCTCCCACCCCATGCCGGCATCCTGCGACAGCCCAAACAAATCGCCGCTCGCCCAGTTGCGCAGCATGTCGTCGGTCAACGGCAGCGCGCCCGCCGGTCCCGCGGCCCGCGTGCGAACGGCGTAAATGGATTCGTCCGCCGAGTCGAGCAAGCCGCGCAAATCATCTTTAACCGGGACTTTGGCGATGCTCATTCAAATCCTCATGTTTCCGAAACGCCGCGCGCTGGTTGCGTCGCTCACGGAACATTATCTGGAAGACCGGTTGGCAAGTGCAATGCGTAGGGTTCGCTAAAGCGAACCCTACGAAAACGGACGACGGAGCGGGCCAATCCCCGCTCATCCCCGCTCACATATGCGCGGCGATCCACGCCACGCCCCAGATGGTTCCGATGACGCCGCAGACGATGCCGGCGATGGCCATGCCTTTGCCGCCGCTTTCCACGCCGCTCTTGCTGACCTGGTTGTATCCGATGATGCCAAAGACAATCGCCAGCACCGGCGGCACCAGGGCGCAGCCGGCCGGCAGCCCGATGATGCCCAGCACCAGCGCCGCCACGCAAAATCCGTTGCTGGTGCCGGCGGCTTCGAGGGTGGTGCCTTCCATTGTGAAGGGCATGCCGCAGGCTTTGCAGTTGTTGGCGCTCATCGCGCTCATCGCGCCGCAGCGCGGGCACTTGATGGCGTGCTTGCCATCGGGCAATCGCAAAATGCCCGGCGCCCGTTCGCCGGCGGCGGCGTAGGCGTGAACCGGATGCGGATCCTGCTTGATGATCTGCCGGGTCTTGGGGTCGATCAGCCGGCCATAGCGATCGAGGATGGGGATGGTGATGTTGTTGCCGCAGGTCGGGCACTGGCCGTCCTGCGCGCCCATGGATTCGGTGGCTTCGAGACGCGAGGAACAATACCCGCAGTTGAATCCATAACGCTTTCCCCCGCCGGTGCGCCGCACCGCCCCCAACAGCGCGGCGGCGGCCCTCCCCGACCCCGCGTCCGGTTCGCCAATAACCCCCGGCGCGGTCGGCGCATCCGCCGACTGCGTGCGCGGCATCGGCACGCGCAGCGTGGTCAGGCACGTCGGACAGCGGACGAGTTGCCCCGCCTGCGCATCCTCCGCTGACAACGACGTTCGGCAGACGTGACAAGCAAACACCGTCATAAAAGCCCCCGCGCATCATCCTACGAATTCCCGCGCGCCGCGCCAACCGTGAGTGAGACAACAAATGATTGCAATCAAACAACCGCGGGGATGACGCCGACTTGAACGCCGATTGGCTCACGCGCGGGATCTTCCCGTGAATCAAAATGCTAATGCCGTTCGGCTCGCCGGTTGCTTTATTATATGCTGGGCACGAGTATGGGGTTCAGGCGCGAGGTGGTTGCACGGGCCCCAGGCGCCAGCGCCTTGGAAGGGGGCGAATAGCGCGCAGCATCAAAGCGGAGTGAC
>DASRLH010000413.1:0-14567 GCA_035648595.1 Tepidisphaeraceae bacterium | reverse complement strand
CCACGCTTGCGTGCGATCGTTGCAGCCATAGGGCTACCTCCATAAGAAAGACCGGGAACAGCATCCGATTCTCTCAGGAGGCAGTCTGGAAGGTTCAAAATTCTGTTTTTTTTATTCGGAACCTATATACCAGGGGATAAGTGCATATGTTGCAGCGCCACGGGTTTGGGTTGACTACTGAGGAGCGTTCGTGATTTTTGATTCCTTGCTGGGGATGTTCAGCATCGACATGGGCATCGACCTTGGCACCTGCAATACGCTGGTGTGCGTGAAGGGCAAGACGCCGGGCAGCATCACCGCCATCCGGCCGCTCAAGGACGGCGTCATCAGTGACTTCGAGGTCACCGAGGCGATGCTCAGTTACTTCATCCGGCGGGTCCGTGACGCGACTGCGGGTCGCGCCAAGTAATTGCCGATCCTTCGCGCGCCAGTCGGATCAGGACGCGGGTCACGTCTATCGCGGCCATCCATTTGCAGGAACGGCGGGGAGTCTGTACTTTATGTGCAGGCCGGGCATCGCTTGATTATTTGTTGGCGTTGAAGAGGCCATGGCCGGGTGTGGGGCGGTGGATGGCCGACGTGATCGGTGCGCCCGTTGACTGGCGCTGCCGTTCCCCTGTCGCGCGGGCCGTTCTGCCGGGAAACAAGGAGTGTTCGGCGTGATTTTTGATTCCTTGCTGGGGATGTTCAGCATCGACATGGGCATCGACCTTGGCACCTGCAATACGCTGGTGTGCGTGAAGGGCGAGGGCATCGTGCTTAACGAGCCCAGCGTGGTTGCCGTCAAGAAAGGCACGAATCGCGTGCTGCAGGACGGTAACGCGGTGGGGTTGGTGGCCAAGGAGATGCTCGGCAAGACGCCGGGCAGCATCACCGCCATTCGGCCGCTCAAGGACGGCGTCATCAGTGACTTTGAGGTCACCGAGGCGATGCTCAGCTATTTCATCCGGCGGGTGCATGGGCGCAAGCATTTCATCGGGCCGCGCGTGGTCATTGCGATCCCTTCGGGGATTACCGCGGTGGAGAAGCGGGCGGTGCTGGATTCGGCGCAGCGGGCGGGGGCTCGGCGGGTGTTTCTGGTGGAGGAGCCCATGGCCGCGGCCATCGGGGCGGGGTTGCCGGTGACGGAACCGACCGCGAGCATGATCGTGGACATTGGCGGGGGAACGACGGAAGTCGCCATCATCTCCCTGGCGGACATCAGCGTCTGCAAATCGGTGCGGACGGCGGGCGATGATTTTGACGAAGCGATCGTCAACCACATGAAAAAGACCTACAACATGGCGATCGGTGAGCAGATGGCCGAGCGCATCAAGATCGAGATCGGCTCGGCGGCATCGTTCGGCGATCATGAGCCGTGCATGGACGTGAAGGGCCGCGACATGATCTCGGGGCTGCCGCGCAAGACGAGCATCACCGCCGAGGAAATCCGCGAGGCATTGCAGGAGCCGGTGAACAGCATCGTCGAGGCGGTGACGCAAACCCTAGAGCAGGCCGAGCCGGAATTGGCGGCAGATTTGGTCGATAACGGCATCACCATGGCCGGCGGCAGCAGCCTGCTGCGCGGGCTGACGACGGTCATCAGCAACGCCACGGGGCTTGACGTGCGTTTGGCCGAGGATCCGCTCACCTGCGTCGCGCGAGGCACCAGCGTCTATCTGGAAAACCTCGAAGTCTGGAAAGACACGATGGAAAGCGACGATGATGATATGTGAAGATGTCAGTGGTCAGTTGTGGGTTGTGCGTTGTGGGTTGGATGGACCGTACGCCGATCTCGAATTGATGGATGATCGCGGCGGATTTGGCATCGAATTGGAAATTTGCAGCTGACAACGGACAACTGACCATCGAAAACTGACAATCCACGACTATGTCGTATCTAAAATTCAAGCACGTTTTTGGGGGGTTGATGACGTTGAGCGCGGTGTCGGCGTTTGTGATTCCGCCGCGGTTTATTCAGCCGAACACGCCGGCGGTGGAGGCGCTGTTTGCGCCGGTGGCGCGGCCTGCCGGGGCGATCGCGCGGTGGGCGCATGATAAATTCGCGCCGGAAGTCAACAGCGACCCTCGCGATGCGAACTCGGTGAAGCAGGAGAACCAGGAACTGCGCGACGAGGTGTCGAGCCTGACGGTGCAATTGGCGGAGGTGAAGGCCGCCGAGGGCGAACGCATTAAGATCGGCGCCATCCGCCGGCTCTGCACGGCATACGCGGTGGTCGGCGCCGACTCGGGCGCCAGGGAATCGCTGGCCATCGCGGGATCGCGGCTTGGGGGCCTTCGCGATGGGATGTTCGCGCTGTATCCCGGCGGCGTGGCCGGGCATGTGGCGCGCAGCGGATTGGCCGGGGTGCGCGTGCGGCTCATCACCGACGAAGGATGCCGCGAGGTGGCGAGCTTCGGGCGGTTTTCCAGCGGCCACATGATCCGCCTGGGGACGGACCCAACTGTCGTCGAGGGGGTTGGCAAAGGCAGGATGCGGGTGCTGGGGCTGACGAAAGATGCCGTGCGGGCGGCGGGCCTGCAACCCGGCGACTGGGCCTTCATTGATGACAAGGCGTTTCCCGAGAACCTCCAGGGCCGGCACCTGGGTCAGATCGTCAGCATCGGCGACCGCTCCGGCGCCCCTCTGTATGCCCAAATCATCCTCGAGCCCCCGCAAAACCTCACTCGGCTCAAGGAAGTTCTCGTCGTGACGAAGGAAACGAGCAAGGACGAATGACCACAAATGAGGCACGACCCCGGGCCAATTTCCGGCTTTGAGTTTTCCGCTTTCTTCTTTTGGATTTGTTTCGGAGTTCGAGTTTGGGATTTCGGATTTTGCTTTCCTCCTTCATCACGTCCGCAACATGCGTTTGGTTTCCTACTTCATCTTCACCTACATCGTGCTGGGGCTTCAGATTGGGGTGGCGCCGTTCGTGGCGTTTCATGGGGTGGCGCCGAACCTGGTTTTGCTGGCGGTGGTGTTTGTCGCGCTCAACGCGCCCAAGGACGCGGCATTGCTGGGATGCTTCGCACTGGGGGTGATTCAGGATTTGCTGACGCAGCAGTCGCCGGGCTTGTATGCATTTTCCTACGGGCTGCTGGCGATGTTTATCGTCGCCGCGCAACCGGTCGTCGATCGCGACCACCCGCTGACGCATGTGTCGTTGGCGCTGATCGGCGGACTGCTGACGGCGTTTGTATTGATGATCCATAGCTGGATCCATCCCGCCGGCGCCCGCACGGCAACCGAGGGCAATGTCGCCCTGCCGGCCATCCGAATCCCCATCGGCCTGGAATTTCTCCGGGCCCTGTACACGGCGGCGCTCGCCCCTTTTATCCTCTTTGTCTTGCAACGGACGCGGAAGGTTTTTGCATTTCAGCCAACGCGAAAGAAGTCGCGGTTTTATTGAACAGGGTGTGGCCATTGTGTGTGGCATATCACCGTATCACGGGCGTCTCGCCCGTGCCGATGGCGCAGTAGTCGAGGAATTACGGCATTGCCAATCTTAAAGCACCCCGCACAGGCGAGACGCCCGTGATACGATGAGGTTCCTCCACGGCTGCACGCAATCATTAGCAATTTGAGACGGCGGAAGCATGATCCCGACTCCGCGCCTCTGCGCCTTGGTGACTTTGCGCGAATCGAATGGGGAACTTGCGGGGGGCAATCTCCTGTAATAGAATGGCGGCTTCACGCGGGGCAGGGAAGCCCTGGGCAATTCACGCAAAGGAGTGCCATGTTTGAACGACGCCTTAAAATCTTTCTCATTCTGCTGGCGGCGATTGTGTTCGTGCTGATTGGGCGGGCGGCGCAGGTGCAGATCATTGGGCGGGATTATTGGAAGGGCCAGGCCGCCAAGGCGATGAGCCGTACGCACCTGGTCGATACACCGCGGGGCAACATTTACGACCGCAACGGCAAACTGCTGGCCGTCGATAAGCCGTGCATTGACGCCTGCATTGATTTCCGCGCCCTGACCGATCCGCCCGACGAGGATTGGCTGAAGGCCAAGGCGCTGCAACGGCTTCATTCCCGCTACGGCGATAACTGGCCAAATCTGCACGGCAAGGAGCGGTTGGCCCTTCGCCAGCAGGAACACGAGGCCGTTAAGCGAGACATCGAGCAAATGTGGCCGAAGCTGGCGAAGATTTCGGGCCATTCACTGGACCAGATCGAGGAGATCCGCCAGGCGATTGTCCATCGCGTGCAGATGCGCCAGCGATACGTCTGGTATCATCGCTACGAAGAGGCGATGAAGGGCACGGGCAAAAAATTTGAACGCGGCGCCTGGAAGAAATGGATCACCGAAGGCGGCTCGGATGCCCCCGCGGTGGACAGCTTTCAGGTTACGGTATCCGAGCAGCTTGAGCCGCATGTGATTCTCAGCGCCGTTGATGTCGATGTGCAAAACGATTTGGGCAAGGATCTGGACAAGTATCCGGGCCTGGAGCTGCGGCCGGGTACGCGGCGTTTTTATCCGTACGGCGATGTCGCGTGCCATCTGCTGGGCCACCTGTCGCGCGTGGGCGCCGAGGAACTGAAGGCCGGCAAGGCCGCCGATGAGCTTCGGGCGTATCTGCCCAACGATCTAATCGGCGCCGCGGGAATTGAGTCGCTCTGCGAGCCGGCCCTTCGCGGCACACGAGGCAAAGTCGAGCGAACCACGCTTGGCGATCAGGCCGTCCTGGCCAATCTGCCCGCCATCAGCGGGCAGAACGTCAATCTCACCATCGACATCGAGCTCCAGCAGCAAATCCAGAGCGCCTTTTCCAACGCGCGCATTCGTGATTCCAAGGGAAAGATTGTCGAGGACGATGCCGTGCTTCACGGGGCGGCGGTGGTGTTGGACGTGGCGTCCAACGAAGTGCTGGCGATGGTTTCGTATCCCACTTACGATCTCAATCGATACGAGGATTTGTATCCGAAAATGCTGGATGATGACGTCGATCAGCCGTTGCGCAACCGGGCGACGATGTCGGAGCTGGAGCCCGGCTCCACGGTGAAACCGCTGTGCGGGCTGGCGGGCATCACCGAAGGCGTGATCGGGGTCAACGAGGGGATCGAATGCACGGGATATTTGATCCTCGACGGGCACCGCGTCGGATATGGCCGATGCTGGGTGGCTAGCAAATTCGGAAAGCTGCTCCAGGAAAAGGGAATGTCTGTCGCGCACCATCCCGTCCCCGGATACGCGCCGCATGTGGGCCATGATGGAAACAAGGACGGCTTCCTCACCTATTCCGACGCCCTGGAGCGAAGCTGCAACGTGTTTTTTGAAACCGTGGCGGATCGGTTGAAGATCGACCGGCTGTCGATGTGGTACGAGCGCTTCGGATTGGGGTGCCCAACGGGATTGGGCATCGGGGAGGCCAAGGGGCGTTTGCCCAACAGTTGCCCGGCGAATCTGTCGGCAGACAAACGGCGCATCATCGGCTTCTCCGGCGGCATCGGACAGGGGAACGTGGCGGCCACGCCGATTCAAATGGCCAATGCCGCCGCCATGATCGCGCGCGGCGGGATCCTCATGCGGCCCCACTTGCTGCTCAGCGGCGCCGATGGCAAGCCGGCTGCCGTGCGGCCGGGTCCCTGGCAGCAGGTTCCGGATCGCACGGACCTTCACCTGCCCCCCGAAGCGCTCAAGGCCGCCAAGCTGGGGATGTACAACGTTGTCAATGCCCTTGCGGGCACCGGCAAGATTCTGGTGGCCGGTGATAAGACATTGCAGGCGATGGGCATCGCGGGAAAGACCGGCACCGCCCAGGCCGCGCGCTTCCGCGTTCGCGTTCGCGACGTGGCGGGCCGGGTGGTCCTCGACGATCAGAAAAATCCCAAGTATCGTTTTCTGGAGCCTTCAACCGCCGAGCACCCCAACGACGAGGCCCCGTGGTATCGTGCCGCGGATGCCGAGGGCCATGATGTCAATCATGCCTGGTACATCGGATTCGCGCCGGCGGAGAAGCCTAAGATCGCGTTCGCGGTGCTGGTGGAATATGGCGCCAGCGGGGGTGTATCGGCTGCCTCGGTGGCGCGAGAGGCGCTCAATGCGTGCATCAACCGGGGATACCTGCAGGCCCCAACCGCGGTGGCGCGGAATTAGTTGATATTGTGTGTTTTGTGCTCGCGCCGCACGGACGTTGCACTTTCCCCTCCCCCGGTACTCCCGGGGAGGGAGACGAGCTTGGCCCGCGAGTGGTGCTTTGCGAGAAAATGCGTGACGGAAACTGTGTCTGATGCACTGCCGGTACCGGCGCCGCGGGAGAGTTCTTCCCGCGTGCGAAGACGGATACTGGCCGAGCCGCGCGTGCGGTTTTGGTGGTTGGCGGGTTGCGTTTTAGGTGCGATGGGCGTCGCCTTGGTTATTGGAGGTTTGCGCACGCGAGCGCATGAGGCGTGGCTTATCGATGATGGCGTATTACTGAATTCAAATGTCTATTTCGCCAACGGCGAGTCCGTCAAAAACCGGCCGCAACCGCCCGACAGCAGCGTCCAGATCCGCTTTACCTGGCACGGTAATCCCTACGGTCCCCAGGCCCGCTTCCTGCCGGGCCGCCACGAGCCGATTGTCACGGGTTCAACCCTGCCGGTCCATGTCAACCCGGAGAATCCGGAGGACTGGACCTGGCTGGCCGAGCCGATGCCGCTGTTCACGCATGTTCTCAGCGGCGCGATCACCCTCCCGATTGCAGTGCTCGCGCTGGCGGTTGCGTGGCTTGTGTATTGGCGGACATTGCGCGTTTGGCGCGAAGGGGAGGCGCGCCAGGCATTGGTGGTTGATGGCCGAACCACCGCGCTGGCCCCCTTCTCGCGCGCGCTACGGGTGACTCTGGCGGATGAAGCCGACCCGCGCATTTTCACCGTCTATGTCCCGCGAAGGCTTTCAAGCCTGTCGCCAGGCGATACCATCTGGATCATCCGGCACGATCAAATCCGCGGCAGCACCCTGGCGGCGGCGTGGTTTGAGTGAAGGGCGCTTTGCTCAAAAAAGAAGATTAACCACGAAGGCACAAAGACACGAAGAAAAACAAGTATAGTGATGTCGGTGCGTTCACCAAGTCCGCGATTTCCGGACGATATCGGCTGCGAATTGTAAGTTCCGAGTCTATTGAGCTTCTTTGTGTCTTCGTGACTTCGTGGTTAATAATTCGGGCTGGTTCCCATTCTTAAGGAGAGTTCCTGAGTTTTGCGGTGCAGAAAATTTCCGTCCGCAAAACCTGGCAGCAGTTGGCGATCGCGACCAACTGGCCGGTGCTGGTGGCGGTGTTGGTGTTGTCGGCGATGGGGATCATCAGCATCTTTGCCGCCTCGCGCGCCCAGGCGGCCGCGGCATCGCGGTTTGATGGGATGAAGCAGTGCATTTTTCTGGGCGTCGCGATTCTGTGCATGGCGTTGTTCCAGATCGTCAACTATCAGAAGATCGGGCGCGTCGCCTGGTTGTTCTATCTGCTGAGCCTGATGCTGGTGCTGTACACGGTGATGGGGAATGTGGCCGAGGCGCACGGCCATCCGCTGCCGGGCGTGCATTCGACCAAGGGGGTGTGCGCGTGGATCAACATCAATTTGCCGGGCTTTGGGCCCGTGAGCCTGGAACCCGCGGAATTGATGAAGATCTCATTCGTGCTTTTGCTGGCGCGTTACCTGCGCTTTCGCAACAACTATCGCACGCTGCCGGGGCTGATGCCGCCTTTTGCGATGGCGTTGGTGCCGATGGTGCTGATCCTCAAGCAGCCGGACCTGGGGATGGCGATGCTCTTCCTGCCGGTGCTTTTTGCGATGTTGTTCGTGGCGGGGGCGAAGATCAAGCACCTGGCGCTGATCATGGGCCTGGGCGTTTTGCTGGCGCCGGTGGTCTGGTTCAGCGGCGTGCCGCGCGTGCCGGTGCTGCGGCATTTCCCGCAGGTCATCAAGAAGTACCAGCGCGAGCGGATGGAAGCGTTTCTCGATTCCAGCAACCCTGCCGAGCGGCAGCGCAAGGCGTATCAGACGTATCGCGCGATGATCGCGTTCGCGTCCGGCGGACTGCCGGGCAAGGGATTCGGCAACATCCCCATCGGCAAATCCGTCCCCGAAGCCCACAATGACATGATCTTTGCCCTGATCGGCGAGCAGTTCGGCTTCTTCGGCGCCCTCATCATGCTGGGCGCGTATTTGGTGCTCTTCGCCGCCGGCATCGAGATATCCGCCGGCACGCGCGAGCCGTTTGGAAGATTGATCGCCATCGGCATTGTCGCGGTGCTGGCCTGCCAGACGTTCATCAACCTGATGGTCTGCACCGGCCTGATGCCGGTGACAGGCATCACGCTTCCATTCGTCAGCTACGGCGGGAGCAGCATGGTCGCCAGCTACATGGCCGCCGGGCTTTTGCTGAACGTGGGGCAGAACCGGCCTCTGGTGATGGCGCGGGAATCGTTTGATTTCGATTAAATAGCCGTGCGCGAACAACCGCCGTTAACCTCCGGCAGCCATGATCTGCGTCCGACACTCCAATTCAGCGAACCCGCGCCATTTGTGGGTTCAGATCTTTTAATGTGACACGGGCGCCCCGCCCGTGCCGACGGTTATAAAGTAGGGGGAATCGATACTTCCTCAGTTCCATGCAACACGCACGGGCGGGACGCCCGTGTCACAATTTTGCTGATTGAAATCTCAGGGTACTATTTTGCTGGCAATGTCGCGGGCAAGATCCGGCCAGCCGCGGGTTGCGTCGTGTTCGGATGCAAGACACCCGGCTGCGTGGCCGCCGGTTGCGTTGCGGCGGGTTGCGGCATGGGCGGGCGCGGGGTCGCGGGCACCGGCATTCCATCGGCGTCCACCAATGTCTGCACGCCGGTGAAAGTGGGCGCCGGCGACTGCGCTTTAACCTGCACCGCCTGCTTTTGGAGTTGCTGCATATCCTTCACCCGCGCCTTGTATTCGGTCTGCGCGGTGCTCATGTCCTGGGAGAGCATGTAATACTGGGGCGGATATGGAATACGGGTGCTGCGTCCGCTGCCATCGGTCACCACGCTTGCCGCTTCCATCGCGCTCATCTCACTTTGGATTTCCTTGATGCGCTGCTCGACATGAATCGCCCGCCCCTTGGCGGCGTCGAAGTCCACCTGGATTTTGGCGATTTGATCATCAATGCCCTTCTGCTGGGCCGCGATTTTGGCCTGCTCGGCTTCCGTGATCCACCCGGCGCCCCAGCGAAACAGGCCTTGCAAACTCATTTTTCTCGCCAGCGCCTCGTCGCGCTGCTTGAAATCGGCGATGAGCTTTTTCGTCACCGGCGAATTGCGTTGCTCCTTGGGAAGCGCATTGAGCGCCTCGGCGATGTTGTCGAGGATTTGCCGGCTTTCGGGTGCGGCCAACAGCGCGCGGTCGTACATCGCCAGCGCCGCCACGCGGGCATTTTGCCGCCAGAGAATTGCCGCGAGGTTATTGAGCGTTGGGGCGTGATCGGGGGCGCTGGTTAGTACGCCTTCAAAAGACTTGCGGGACAGCGGATATTTGCCCTGCTCGTACAACAGCCCGCCGCGAAGATAGAGCAGGGACATATTGGAGGGATCGACGGCAATCGCCTTATCAAGCATCGGCTCGGCTTCCTTGAATCGCCCCTGCTTGAGCAGGTCGTGCAGCATGAAGGCGGTCTGCGTGGATTGGGAACGCATCGCATCGCGCTGGGCCGTGGTCATCCACTGATCCCCGGCCTTCACGAATCCCTGCCGCTGTCGGTCGGCCCAGAGTTGCAGGTCTTTTCGCGCCTCGTCGGCGGCAGGCGTGCCGGCGCTTTGATTGATGAAGGATTTATACCGTTCGAGGATCTGCTTGATGTCGGCCATGTTGTCGGCGGCTCGTCGCAGCGATTGCAGGCGCGACATCATCGACCCCGCCCCCGCCGCCGGCCGCACGTCGATCGTGGCGACGTTATCGAATGCCACGGTCGTCATCCTGCCCCCCGCGTCGGTGACGATGTACCCGTCGCGGGAGCGCTTGAGCTCCCCCTGGAGCGTCGTGCCATCTTTCAAGGTAACGACCTCGCCCGCCGCGAAAGACGGGACGCCAAGGAAGACGAAGAGCAAAGCGAGGAGCCGCATGTTGAACTCCTGAGGGAAACCATGTAACAGCATCTGACGACGAACCGGCAAAAGTATACGCCGGCATTACAAGAGTTTCCGAAGATCGAACGAGAAGACGGCGCCACACCCTTCGTGTCCATTCGTGGCTTCCTCTCTTTCGATTGCGGGCTCGCCCGCGCTGAGGGTTGGTTGTTTGCTTTGACGAATACGCCTTAGGAACTTGTGCGCATACAATGTGCTTCCTGAACACATTTAAGGGGCATCCCGCAATGGTCTGGCGCATGCCCCACACCGTATCATTGATATCGGACAGCATTTGACCCGGAAGGTTTGGCGTGACGGAGCTTGCAATCGAACAATTTCCCGCGCAGCGTGAAATCCATCGGGTGGGAGATCTCACCCGCGAATGGACCATCGGGCACCCGTTGCTGGCGGTGCGCGGCATTACAATGGCCGGCATCTCCCATGCCCGCAAGGGTTTTGAGTTTGAGACGCGGGGCTGGGCCTTCGGGCAGTTGCTCATTTGCTATGCCGGCGAGGGGCGGGTTCGCGTGCATGGCGGATGGCGCAAATGCACGCGGGGGTCGGTCTACGTCAATCCACCGGGTGTGCCGCACGCATATCACGCCTTGGAGGATGAGCCTTGGAAATTGTGCTGGTTCGTCTACCACGGCCCCTTCCAGGACACGCCGTTGGCGGGTCTGCGGCATGCCACGCAGGTCAGCACCGATCCGCGGCCTCTTAGGTCAACCGTCAGCGGATTCCGGCGCGAATCCATCGGGCGCGCCGACCCGGCCATCCTGCGCGCCTGGGCAGATGTCATCCATCTGCTCGCCCTGCGCGTCACGCAAGGCGCGCATGGATCGGATCGACTGTGGCGCGTATGGGACGGCGTGGGCGCGGATATGGGCCGACACTGGACAGTTTCCGATCTTGCCGGGATGATCGGGGTCAGCGAAGAGCATTTGCGCCGGCTCTGCCACGAGCGCCTGGGCCGCACCCCGATGGAACACGTCACGCATCTTCGGATGCGCCGGGCGGCGGTTCTGCTGCGGACCAGCGACCTGAAGATCGATGCGATTGCCGAGCGGGTGGCGTATGCCGATCGTTTTGGATTTTCGGCGGCCTTCAGCCGGTATTATGGCGCCTCGCCCGCCCGCTACCGGCGCGAGCATGAAGATAATTTGGTGCGCGGCGCGGCAACTCGCCCGCCGGTGCAAGGCCCCGCCGAGGGGCAGGAAGCGGAATTTATTAAACTGGCGGGAGCGCAAACGCTAAGCCGTCGTGCATAGCATGGTAAAATGATTCTGCGCCGGCCCATGTCCGGCGCTTTCTTCGAGGAGACTCTCATGACTCGTTTCCACATCTCGCGTTCGAGCAAGCGCTCGCTGCCGCGCGGTTTTACGCTGGTGGAGTTGCTCGTGGTGATTGGAATCATCGCGCTGCTCATCTCCATCCTCATGCCCGCCCTCACCATGGCTCGCAAGCAGGCGCAGTCGGTGGCCTGCGCCAGCAACCTCAATCAGATGGGGGCGGCTATGACCATGTACATCAACGACTTTAAGTGCTATCCGGGGCACTGCGCCCATTCGGTGGGCGGCGTGACCATGGCGGTCTGGCCGGCGCGGCTGCGTCATTACATGAACAATAACCGCGGCGTGTTCCATTGTCCCGCCACCGAGGTCGGCTTCGCATGGCAATATCTGTATGGCGCCCCGGGCGGCAAATTTGCCGCCGCCGGCGATACCGGATGGGGATATGATCCGGGGGAATTGCTCCTCGACGTGTTCTCGGTTCCTTTTTCATACGGCTATAACGACTGGGGCTGCTACGCCTACGGCCCTGCGCCCGATGGCCTGCAAAAGGGCCTGGGCGGCGATTTGTTTAATCCCGCATACCACGAACTGGGTGTCGGCATTGTCAAATCGGCCAGCGAGATGATCGCCATCACCGACAATACGCCCGATGGTTCCTGGGACTATAACATCGACCCCACAACCCCCGCTGAATATCCGGGTAAAATCCACTTCGGCGGATGCAACGTGCTTTTCTGCGATGGTCATGCCCAGTGGTACAAGCAGAAGGACATCATTCTGACAAACGGCGCGCCCAGCACGCCGCAAGAGCTTGCCATCAGTCAGATGTGGAATAATGATCATTCCGCCGGAGGTGTCTAATGGGACGTGATCGGCTCATCTTGATCGGCGCGGGCGTGATCGTGATTGTCGTGGCGTGCGTTGTGGCCGTAAAATGGCAGT
This sequence comes from Tepidisphaeraceae bacterium, assembly GCA_035648595.1. Classification (GTDB taxonomy): domain Bacteria; phylum Planctomycetota; class Phycisphaerae; order Tepidisphaerales; family Tepidisphaeraceae; genus RYN-428. The sequence goes on along the minus strand of DASRLH010000413.1, from coordinate 2,271 downwards.
CCCCCAATAATGCCGACTTCCCCGATGGGACATGGTGGTTGTGCGAAAACCCAACCTGCAAAGCGGAGTTTAAGCTCACCACCAAGCAAATTAGCGACTGGAATCTCAAACACTACGGCGAACACATGCTCTGCCCCAAATGCGGCCAGCCGAGCATTGTGCGCGCCGTGAAGTGCCCCAAGTGCGGCGATGTTTATCCGGCGGAAGGGGCGCGAGTATGCCCCAAATGCGGAGAGCCAACGCCCTCCTAAGTTACCCGTGCGCGACTACGCGCTGCTAATGGATAGCAAAACCAAGTCAATTGCGGGCCGAGAGAATGCAACCTCAATCGTGACACGGGGGTCTCGCCCGTGCGTGTTGCCCGGCCTTACTTTCCCAGCATTTTGGCCAGGAAGAAGATCACGACCGCGCCAAACAACCCGCCGCCGCAGAGGAGCCAGATGAGGGAATAGCCCGCCGCCGCCACGAGATAGATTTCTGCCGCAGGAAACATGAATCCTCCAATTGTTGTGCTCGGAGTCCCGAGCGGACAAATCGGGAGTCCGCAAACCTCGTACCGCAGAGCTAGCCGGCGCCAATGAAGGCGAAAATCCGAAATCCGAAGCACGAAATCCGAAACAAATTCAAAATCAACAAAAGCGGAAAATTCAAAGGGCGCGTCCGGGGCGGTTCTTGTTTTGAGATCTCCGCCTTTGAGGTTTGAGCTTGTTTAGGATTCCGAATTTTCCTCCGCTTCAAAGATATCCTGCGGAACCTTGTCGCAATTGCAAGATTTTTTAGAGGATCGAAAGAGAAGACGGCCATGAATGAGCACGAATGCACACGAATAAAGACAAATGATTCGTGCGTATTCTCGACGCAAACATCTTCGATTCTTCGCGACGGCTACCGTTCCAGAATGACCACGTCTTGCCCATCAAATTCCACGATCATCTCCGCCGGCGGATCCCACGACGGCGGGGCGCTGACCACCCGCAGCCGCGCAGTCTCGATCTCCAACACATGCTCGCTGGAATCGCCCAGGAAGGTGGTTTGAATGACACGGCCGGCGAGACGATTCACCTCGTTCTTCGCAACTGGCGAGCCGATGATTCGCAATTGTTCCGGGCGGATCGACAGGATCACGCGGTCGCCAAGCGATCGGGCGGGCGCTGTTTCCCCGGCGTTTTTCGTGGACACAGCGGCCATGATGATGCCCGCTTCCGTTCGCACCCGTGCCGTTGTTTCGTCCAACTCAATGATCGTCCCCGGCAGAAGATTGGCCTGTCCGATGAAATCGGCGACGAAGCTGGTGTGCGGGCGTTGATACAGTTCGCCGGGCGTGCCGATTTGTTGGAGCCGGCCATCCTTGAGCACCGCGATGCGGTCGGCGACGCTCAGCGCCTCCTTCTGATCGTGCGTGACGTAGATCGTTGTGAAGCCCGCGGTTTTGCAGATTCGGCGGATCTCGCCGCGCATCTCATGGCGCAGCTTGGCGTCGAGGTTGCTCAACGGTTCATCGAGCAGCAGGCAATCAGGTTCCACCGCCAACGCGCGGGCCAGCGCCACGCGCTGCTGCTCGCCGCCGGACAACGCATTGGGCTTGCGGCTGGCGTACGCGCTCATCCGCACCAGTTCCAGCGCCTCATCCACCTTTTTATTCTGCGCCGCCCTGGGCAGCCCGCGCACCTTCAGGCCAAACCGAACATTTTCCCGCACGCTCATGTGCGGCCAAAGCGCATAGCTCTGAAAACACATCACCGCGTTGCGCTTTTCCGTGCCCAGGCCCGTCACGTCGCGCTCGTTAAAATAAATGCGTCCGGCGCTCGGTTCGTGTAGCCCCGCGATCAGCCGCAGCAGCGTGCTCTTGCCGCATCCGCTGGGGCCCAGGAGGAAGAACAATTCGCCGGCGGCAATGTCGATGCTGATATCCGACAAGGCGGCGGTTTCGCCGAACGTCTTGCTGATGTGATCGAGGCGGACAGCGGTCATGCCGGCCTCGATTGTAGCGGAGCGCCCCGCCGTCCGCCGCATGCGGCGCTTGTAACTCTTCAGCCGTCTGCAATGACATTCGCTGTCGTGACACGGGCGTTCCGCCCGTGCCTACGGTCTGGAACTGGGGAATGCGATCTCCTACTCCAGAGCAGCCACGCACGGGCGAGACGCCTCATCTTTCGTCACATTTTTTTGTGTCCGCCAGCGAGTATAACATATTGGTGGCATTATCGTTCGATTGATTCAAAGGAGTATTGGCATGGAAGCCAGAGCGAACAAGGTACGAAGGCGTTCGAT
>DASRLH010000412.1:0-11607 GCA_035648595.1 Tepidisphaeraceae bacterium | reverse complement strand
CTGCGGATTCGTAGGGCTGGCGACCGTACTGCTCGTCCCGTCACCATAATGAAACGTTTCGCTGCTCGCGGACGTGGTCCCGGTGGTGGTCCCTTCCACCACGTAATTGACGCCGGTGGTCGCGGTCGGCAATGCGCTGAGAGATCCAGAGAAGCTGAGCAACACGCGAGCCTCCAGCGGCTCGACCACAGCCGCGCAGGCCGCGGCGAGCCCATTTCGGCGGCGCGTTGGTGCTCGCACAACCTTTTTCCGAGACAATAGGCGAGAGAATATCGACATGCGATGCTCCTTTCGATGGCGAGGCGCTGCCTCAAACCATCATGGTTGACCTGGGTCGGTGTCGGATGTTAAAATCCCGTACCAAATGGAAATGTACGTGTCGACATAGGGGACGGCGGACCCGAAAAATAGCATTGGATCGAATAACTCGACGTGGCCATCGGCGAAACACACATTCGCCTTCCCGGAATGCCGGTCGCCCATGAGGGGCCTGGGGTTGGCGGGGAAGCTCTCGTCGTACGTCGCCAGTGCGTCGGCGATGTGGCGGGGGCGCCGCCCGTCGAAAACCAATACCTTGTGTTCCGGGTGGTTGATCCGGGAGAGATTGACGCCGGTCCAGAGAGCCATTTGCGGTGTGCCGGGGACGAATCCGGCGGTCAGGCCGCGCAACCTCAAATTCAGGCAATAACTGAAGTTCCGGGAATACGGGATTGATGGGTCAATGTCTCCCTGCTCATCGCCGACGGGTCGATCGGGCCCGTCAGACGGGCACAGAAAGATCGATTCGCGCGCGTCGATCCCAATCGGGAACTCGCGCCAAAGCTGGCCGTTGTCGTAGTCGAGCAACCCAGGGATCTCGGTAATCAATCCAAAGTATGGCTCCGTCTCGCCAACACCCCCCGCGATTGGCAAGATGCCCTTCATATCGTTGGCGTACATGACCATGGCGCAATAAATCTGACGTAAATTGGAGGCGCACTTCACCCGCCGCGCCTGCTCCGTCGCTTTTCCGATAATCGGAAGCAATATTGCGATAAGAACGGTGATGATGCCGATCACCACCAACAGCTCGACGAGCGTGAAACCCACCCAACGACATTTGCAGCGACGCATATCGGCTCCTTGCACCCAACGACCACGGAAAGCAAGGCGGGCGGGAATGGAAATGATTCGGAGCCCGTCGGTCGATAGAATCGTGCAAGTCTAGCAAACTTCACAGGGGTGTCGAGTGACAAATGCCGGCTAAAAAAACAGAAATCTTTGGCCAACCCGATTTGCGTGTTGGAGCCTCAAGCGGCGAGCCTTAGAAAAGTTGGGGCCTCGGGAAAAAGACGCATTGGTTTGGCTTCCTTCGCCGTGAAATCGAGATCATTTCCATCCTTGATTTCCTCTCAGCAACTCAGTGCCTCTGCGGTCGCTGCGCAGTCTTTCAAATGAATTGCGAGTCGCGCGGCCGCAGTGCCTAAAAATCGAATTGATCGATATTGTCCTTCGTGAAAGTAACTGGCTTACCCAGGATAATTTCCGAGCCTTGGATTTTCACTTTTCCGATTCGCCCGCCGTCCATTTCGGTAGCGCCGGTTTGCAGTTTCCCGGTCGCCACATCGTACGCCGCCAACACCGCCAAATAGCCGAGGTCCATCGTGTTCCATAGCACGATGTCGTCGGTAATTCCTTCGTGAACGTACTGCTTATTTTGGCTGGGCAGGCCCAGGCCGATCACCTTCACATCCTTGCGGCCCGATTGCTTCACCGCCTCGGCCGCGCCGGGGACGGCGGGGGAGCAGATCGACATGATCAGCTTTAGATCCGGGCGCGAGTTGAGCAGAACCGTCGCTTCCTGCTGGGCCTTGTCCTTCTGATCGTCGCAGGGGCGAATGTCGATGAGCCTGATATTCGGGTATTTATCCTTGAGCCGTAGCTTAATTTGCTTGACCCACTCATTCATGTTCGAGGCGTTGAGCGAGGCGGTGATGATCGCGAAATCGCCTTTGCCGCCCATGACTTTTGCGGCGTTGTCCATCAGGGCAAAGCCGATGCCCTGCGGCGTGGCCTGGTTCACGAAAAAGTCGCGCGCGTCGGGCTGGGTGTCGGCATCGAAGGTAATCACCTTGATCCCTTTTTGCCGGGCCCGGCGAAGCGCGGTTGCCAGGCCGTCGCGGTCTTCAACCGCGACCGCGATCACGTCCACGCCGCGATTGATCCAGGTATCGACGATGCGGCTTTGCTCGGCGGGGTTTGTATCGGTGGGGCCATCCCAGATGAGCCGCACGCCCAATTCCCGCGCGGCATCTTCCGCCCCTTTCTGGCAAGCCACAAAATACGCATTGCCCTTGCTCTTGGGCATCATGGCGATCGTGACTTGCTTCTTGCCGGGCGCATCGTCCCTGGCCGATGCGGGGGCACTGGCGGTTGGGCGCAGGGATTTCAGGACCAGATAGTTCCCAATGGTCACCATCAGCGCGGCGGCCAGGATCACCGTGCAAAGCGCCGCGAGTTGTGAGTTTCTCATTTGCAATTCCTCGGCATCAATCGACGAATCCGGCGGAGGCCGGCGTCGCGTCGGCCGCCAATCCAGCCCGATGGCAACCAATAGCAAAAGCCCCGTGAGGATGCCGGCCAATTCCCCGCCCAGGTATGGCGTAAGCCAGGCTGGGCGATCGGCCATGCGCAGTCCATTTTGCAGGATGATAATGGCGAACACCCCCAGGATCGACCCGACGATGCTTCCGCGTCCGCCAAAGATGGAGGTGCCGCCGAGTACGACGGCGGTGATCGCCCACAGTTCAAATCCGCTGCCGATGTCCGCCTTTGCGGTGTTGACGCGCGCCACGGCCACCGCCGCCGCCAGTCCCGCGCACAGGCCCGAGAGGATGTAGGTCAGCCCGACCCGCCGCGCCACCGGAATGCCGGTGTAGCGCGCTCCTTCGGAGGAGAAGCCAATTGCGCACAGCGCCCGCCCGATGATCGAGCGATGCAGCAGCAGCCAGAACGCGATGGCCGCCACCACCAGGAGAATCACCTGCACGGGAATTTTGCCGATATATCCGTTGCCCAGAAAAACGAATGAGCCGGGGAAGCCCGAAGGATTGTCCTGGCCATGTGCGATCGCCTCGGCCAACCCGCTGAACACCGAATAAGTACCCAGCGTGACGATCAATGGCGGGATGCGCAGCCGGGTGATCAACCCGGCATTCAGTGCGCCGGCCAGCGTCGCCATGAGCAGCATCGCCCCCGTCGCCCACCAGATGGGAACGCCGCCGTCGCGCCACATTTTCCCCAACACAACCGCTGACAATGACATCAATGAGCCGACCGACAGATCGATGCCACCAGTGACGATCACCGGCGTCATCGCCAGCGCCAGAAGTCCCAGCTCGACACAATTGCGGGTGATCTCGAAGAAATTCGCCCAGGATAGGAAGTTGCCGCCCAAAGCGGAAAAGGCCAGCAGTTCCAGAACCACCAGCCCTGCAAGAACCATCTGCTGTGCGGGCAAAACCGGCGTCGCACGCCGGGCTATCGCATGGATTTTGGAAGGGAAGAGGCTCATTTGAATCGTCTTGGTTCAACGCGAAAATCCGAAATCCGAAGCACGAAATCCGAAACAAATTCAAAAGAGGAAAGCGGAAAACTCAAAACGGGAGGACCAATAAATTATCGCGGCCTACCGTGAGGAGGGCGGCCCATGCCATTCCGTGTCATAGAGTTTTAGAGGTTCCTACTCGTAATCCGCGCCGTTCCTTATTGAATGATTTCCCATTTGTATTTTGGATTTGTTTCGGATTTCGTGCTTCGGATTTCGGATTTTGCCCCGTATCCTGCCGTAGACCCGTGTTTAATTCCCTCTCCTGCGCAATCCATCAGTAGCCACCGCCGCCAGAATGATCAGGCCCTGGATGGCCTTTTCCCATTGGGAGGGGACATTGAAGAAAACGAGTGCGGGCGCGATGGTGGCCAGGAGGGCGACGCCGATGAAGGTTCCCAGCAGGGTGGCGCGTCCGCCGGTGATGGCGGCGCCGCCGACCACCACCGCCGCGATGACGGTCAGTTCCCAGCCGGTGCCGATCTTGGGATCGACATCCGGCGAGCGGACGGCGTTCAGCAGCGCGGCCAGTCCAACCAGCGCGCCCATCAACATGAAAACCGCGAAGACCACCCGCCGGGGCCTGATGCCCGCCAGCCGCGCCGCTTCCGGGCTGGAGCCGACAGCGTAGACCATTCGTCCCGCGCTCAGCCAGCGCATGGCCCATGCGAATACTGTGAACACAACGCCCGAAATGGCCAACAGCATCCATTCGCCGGCCCGCTGGCTGAGGCCAAACCATTGAAACCCGTGCGGCAGGTCGTTCACGAATTGTCCTTGCCGCACCCACATCAGCGATTGGCGAAAGACCACGAGGGTGGCGAGCGTTACCACGATCGAAGGCAACCCCAGCCCCGCAATGAGCCCGCCGTTGATCGCGCCCAATGCCGCGCCGGCGAGAACCGTCAGCAAAGCCACGCAAGGCATCGGCAAACCCGCCTTGGCCAGCAACCCGGAAAGCACCGCGCACACCGCGAACATCGATCCGATGGAAATGTCGATCTGCCGGGCAAGAATCACCAGCGTCATTCCGATCGCCGCAAGCAAAATCGGCGCGGCATCAACCCAGGTCGTGAAAAACTGATGACGAAAGAATTGGGGCGTCCGGATCGCCAGGCAAGCCAGCAATAATACATAAGCAATCGCGACCGATATTTCACGGCCATAGCGAGAAAAAGATGAACGCGAAGGCGCCGGTGCGGCCGCGCTGGGGTTTGGATGGGCCAGCGCTGTCATATCGCAGCCCCCGCTTCGGCCGCATGGCCCAGGGCCAATTCCATCACGCGTTCCTGAGTGGCTTGCTCTCGTGACAGAACACCAACGATCCGCCGGTCGTGCATCACCGCGATGCGGTCGCTCATGCCCAGGACTTCAGGCAGTTCCGAGGAAATCATGATGATGGCCAGCCCGTGTCCGGCCAGCTCGCTCATGAGACGGTGAATCTCCGATTTGGCCCCCACGTCCACGCCTTGCGTGGGTTCGTCGAGAATGATCGCGCACGGCTCGGTCGCCAGCCAGCGGGCCAGCGCCACTTTTTGCTGGTTGCCGCCCGACAGGTTGCCGACCGGCGTATCGAGCGAGGGCGTTTTGATGTCGAATCGCCGGACGTAAGCGCCGGCGATTTCTCGCTCGCGCGAAAAATTGATGAAGCCGCGCCTGGAGATTTGTCGCAGGATGGCGAGCGTGGCGTTTGCATCCACCGGCATTTCCAGAATCACCCCATGCCCCCGGCGGTCTTCAGGAACATATGCGATGCCCAGCGCCGCCGCCCGCGCCGGGCTGTCCATCACAACCCGGCGGCCCTTGAGCAGAATTTCTCCCGCGTCGGCGGGCGTCAGACCAAAGAGCATCCGGGCCAGTTCCGTGCGTCCAGCGCCGACCAATCCCGCGATCCCCAGGATTTCACCGGCCCGCACGCTCAGACAAACATCGCGCACGCCGCTCGCCCGGCAGCCCAGGTTGCGCGCCTCCAGCACGACATTGCCCAACGCCGCGGCGACCTTTGGAAATATCGCCGCCAGATCGCGGCCCACCATCAGGCGGATGATTTCGCCCCGGGCAATCGCCGGCATCGCGTAAGTTCCGACGTATGTGCCGTCGCGCAGCACCGTCACTCGATCCGCTATTCTTGGCAATTCCTCCAGTCGATGCGAGATGTAAATCATCCCCACGCCCTGTTCCCGAAGTGCGCGAATCACTCGGAAGAGATTTTCCACTTCGCGTTCGCTGAGGGATGCCGTGGGCTCATCGAGCACCAGGATTTTCGCATCCGCCCCCAGCGCCGCGGCGATCTCCACGAGCTGCTGTTGCGGCATCGTCAGTTCGCGCACATGGGCGCCTGGCGAAATGGCCGCCCCCACGCGCGCCAGCAGTTCGGCCGCTTGCTGGTGGCGCGTCTTCCAGCCGATGGTCCGCCATGCGCCCCGCGTTTCCAAACGCAGGGCGATGTTCTCGGCAACCGTGAGGTCTGGAAACAACGCCGGTTGTTGATAAATCACCGCGATCCCCAAGGCGCGGGCGGCGGCGGGATTTATTTCGACGACGGGCTTGCCGCCCAATTCAAACGAGCCGGAGTCCGGGCGCTCAGCCCCCGCGATGACTTTAACCAGCGTCGATTTCCCCGTCCCGTTTTCCCCAATTAGCGCATGAACCTCGCCGGCTTGCAGGTCGAACGAGACGCCTTTGAGCGCCTGCACGCCGCCGAATGATTTGGTGATGCAAGTGAGCTTGAGCAGCACTCGATCATCGTACCGGCAATCGCTTTTGACAACAGGGGCGGGGAAGTGGTAGAGTCTTGGGCACACGAAGATCGCTGGATGAAATTCTCACCGTTGATTTGCGACAGGAAGGCGAAGCCATGAAGAATCTCACATTGATCGGCTTGTTGGTGGGTTCGATGCTGCTCACCACGGGCTGCGGCACTCCCGGATACTCGGCGCAGGATCGGGACCAGCGCATTGCCCGAGACATGAACTATGACGGCGGTCAGTTGGTCGATGATTTTGACCACGTCTTGCTCCTTCGGCCCGCCGGACATCTGACGGCCTGGAATGTGCAATAAGGCATCTTATTTCCCGGGCAATAAGCAAAGCGGACGATCCCCGCCCAACCAGGCCGGGGATCGCCCGCTTTTCCCATCGCCAGACGCGCAATATGCCGGCGACAACAAGTGTTATGTTCCAGACTGATGACCGGCAGCCATCAACTCCGGTTTGGCGGGATCACGATACCATCCTGAACTTCCCAGTCCTGGCGGCGGCAATGCCCGCATAGCGCAGGTGCTTCTGACGCGCGCCCTCCAGATGCTCGAGGTATTGCTTGAGCGCCGCCTCGTCGAACTGCGCGAGGAACTGCGTATGGGCGGTGCTGTTATAACGGCGGATGTCTTCGATGAGTTGACTCTTTGTCATACGGGGTTTAATTTCGGAATAAGTAGCCCCATAACTTGAAGAAAGCTGTGCCGCCGCAAGCGATTGTCGCAGTTCCAAAGTGCCATGTCCGATCTGCAACCCCAAACGCCCGTAAACGCCGCACCCGCGCAAGCCCGTTCGTCGGATACCGATGCGCTGGCGCATCTCCACAAGATGTCGGGCACCGGCAGTGCGTTCGGAACGACGGACTATGTGGCGATCAATCCCACGGCTATCGCGGCCCTCGCCCTTGGTTTGGCCAGCGCGCTGGCGCTGGCGTTGGGCCTGCTGCTGATCCTCCCGGTGGCAGGCATCGTGTGCGCGATCTTCGCGCTTATTCAAATTCACGGCAGCAATGGCACGCAGACGGGCCGGGCATTTGCCGTGGGCGGACTGCTGCTCTCATTGCTGTTGGGCGGTTCAGTGATCGCGCGGGAGGCATGGAAATGGAAGGATACGCGCACCGACACTCTGGCGTGCGCGGCGGTCATCACTCGATTGGGCCAGGATCTTCACGCCGAGCGCTATGACGAGATTTACGAAGACCTGTTTACCAGCGGCTTTCGCCACCGCGAAGACATCACTCGCCAATCAGTCCGCATGGGCCTGGCGTCCCTTCATTTCTCCCCGCCCTATGGACAAACACCCGCCGACCGCCGGTTCGGCCAGGTCGATTCCATGAATTGGAACGGCAAAATGGACTTCGAAACCGTCGGCGGCGCCGAGACCGGCGTGCGACTGGCTTACGCGATGGCGCTGGTGCATTTCCACGGCGTTTCCCCACCCAGCCGCCAAATCCTCCGGCTTTCCAACCGCGAGGGCGCGTGGAAAATCGACAACTGGGAACGCCTCTTCCCGGAACCCAAGAAGAAAAAAAACGGGGCGATTTAGGAAGAAAGAGATGAGTGATGAGTGAACCGTGACCGGAGCGCTCAGAGTCACGGTTCACTCATCATTTGTCATCCCCCCGTCACGGTTCACTCATCACTCATCATTTTTCGCGTTTTCAACCTTCGTTCCCAACTTCACAAACTTTTTATCGTCTTATTCATGGAGGATTTGAAAAGCCTGCCCGATCAACCAAGGAGTGGCACCATGATCAAGATCAAGAACATGTTCGACGCGGTCGAGGCTGGCGATGGAGAGCGGATGTGGACCGAGCCGATCGGGCTCACGCGTGACCTGTGCGAGTGGTGCAAGGTGGATCATGTCCTGCCGCACCTGGGCCCGCCCAAAAAGCTCTGGGAATGGTTCGACGAGCACCCCGACGGCTACGATTACTTCCGGGCCTGCTATCACGAATCCCTTGGCAAAGGGCCCTATCGCAAGGCGCTTCAGCAGCTCGCATGCGCGGCCATGCGGGAGGATTTTACTCTGCTGCATCAAGGCAACGACGCCGAACACAACACGGCGACCGCGCTCTACGAGTTCCTCTGCGAGCTGGAAGCGTATTGCCCGGATGAGGATAAATAGGCCGCCCCGTGCGGATCATCGGAACGCCGATTCCGCGACGGCACCCATTGGGAAGCCATCCATTTGAATCTTGCGCGCCAGCGCGCTTCGCGCAATTCGTAGGGTTCGCTTCAGCGAACGCGGTCTTGGGGGCGGCATCGCCAAACCGCGTTCGCTAAAGCGAACCCTACGAAAACGGACGACGGAACGATCCTCTCGCGGGCTTGGCGTGTTTACGAAAAGCAGCCCCGCGGCCGTCTATTGCCGCGAGGCTGTGTTTTTTCCAAAAAATTGAAATGGATTACTGAGCGCGCTTCACGGCAAGTTTCGTGGATTTACGCGCTCCCTGGCGAGACACGGCGCGATGCGATGTTGTTTTTCGACTTCGCAGCTTGCGGCTGTGCGAGAGCCGGCTTCGATGCGTGAGCTTGCGCGAGTGCGAGGTGAGGCGATGCGAGCGAGCGAGGCTGGATCGCGTGCGAGTCGCCTTCACCCGCTTCGCGTGACTACTGACCGCTCTCACGGGCGTGGCGACCGAAGTCGCGGACAGCGAAATCAGGCCCGGCGCCGCGCTGACATGGCTGGTGTGACGGGCCAATCCGACCGCCGGCACGCTCAGCGCCAAAGCGCCGGCGGCGATCCATTTCATAATTGTCTTGCTCAACATGAGGCAACTCCTTTGCCAATGACCGCCCGGCCTGCCGCGCGCCGCATCGAGGCAGCGTCGCCGCCGGGCTCTTCTGATTGCTCTTGCCGCACGGACATCCGGGCGGCGATATCCGATATATCGGACCAACCCATGCCCGCCGCTTGAGCAAAACACCGCTGGACCACCACGATCAGCGTTTGCAGCGATTCAATCCTCATGTATTTCACATTGCCTCCTTCCAAAGGGTCCAAAGAACTCCCACGATTTTGCCAGTGGCGAGCGTCGCGTGGCTTGGCTGCGTAAATGGAACATCGTGATTGTAGCGTCGCTCGCCGACGGCGCGCTTACAATGTGGCAAGAAGCGAGCGGCAAGGACGTTTGAGATGAAAGACGCAAATCCGAAGTTGGCGGATCGTCCGGCCTCAATGGGCGCGGCCTGCCCATACCCGGCATGGCATCCGCCGATGCCCGTGCAACTGACGGTGCTGCCCGAACACCCCTGTCCGTATTTGCCCGGCCGCGTGGCCCGAAGCCGGGCGCTGTGGGCGGAGCAGATATCCGGCCCGGCCTATCATGCGCTAATGGATGCGGGCTTTCGCCGCAGCGGCAAGCTGGTCTATCAACCGGTTTGCGCCGGATGTCGCCAGTGCCTGCCGATCCGGGTGCCGGTGAACGAGTTTCAGCCTGGAAAGTCACAACGCCGCTGCGCCCGGCGCAACAGTGATTTGACGGTGAGCGTGGGGCCGCCTGTCGCCACCGTGGATAAATGGCAATTATATCTTCGCTACATAACCGACTGGCACTCAGGCGAAACGGAAACCCGGGAGGGCTTCGAATCTTTCCTGTATGACTCCCCGGTGCCCACGCTTGAGTTTTCGTATCGGGATCAACAAGGGTGCCTTTTGGCCGTTGGAATTTGCGATGTGTGCCCCGAGGCGCTGAGCAGCGTCTACTTCTATTTTGACCCTGCACAGGCCCATCGCGGACTGGGCACATTTGGGGCACTGCATGAAATTGCGTTTGCCCAAAACCTGAAACTTCCGCACTATTATCTGGGATACTGGATCGACCGATGTAGCTCCATGCGATATAAGGCAGCATTCAAGCCCCACGAGATCCTCCATCCAGACAACGTGTGGCGGCAGGAACCGATGGGCAGCCAATAACCGGCGGCGGCAGGATTGTCATTATTATGCACCTGTCCCCGCCGCGCTCTGGCTGATAAAGTAAGGAGCGCCCAAGATGTTCAGTACCGCACCCATGCCCGCTCCATCCCCCCGAGTCTCGGACAAGAAATTGCGCATCTTGATCGTGGAAGACCATACCCCCACCCGGATGGCCATGAGCCGGCTGATTCGCCAGGCCGGAGCGGATGTCACTACCGCCCGCGACGGCGAGGAAGGCCTGGGCTATCTTCTGACGCAACGATTCGACGTGTTGCTGACGGACCTGCGCATGCCAAAGATGGACGGCTTCGAGCTGCTACAGCATTGTCAGGGTTTGCCCGAATCGCATCGACCGAGGCGCGTGATCGCAATCAGCGGCGAATACGAAGCCAACGTGCTTAACGGCCAGCCCGTCCCTGTTCAATTCCTCGCCAAGCCGTTCAACCTCGATCATCTTTTGGACATGCTCGGCGGCAAGCCAAACTAAATCCATCTTGCCAATTCGCGATACTCACATAACCGTCAGGATGTGACGGTGCGCGCAAGTATCTCGCACAAAGCGAATGAATGATTAACAATTCGGGAGAAAGTGGCTTCGCGCAATTCGTAGGGTTCGCTTCAGCGAACGCGGTCCTGGGCACGGCATCGCCATTCCGCGTTCGCTAAAGCGAACCCTACGAAAACGGACGACGGAGCGATCCTCCTCGCGGCTCGGTGGCTGAACCCCAGATCGCGAATTAAGTGGGAAGCGTATAAAGCCCGCACATTGCGCGCGGGCTTGCGCTGCGTTATGGTCTGGAATTCAGCGAATTAAGCGGCCGCGATCTCGACGAAGGCCGTAACGCTGTTCAGATCCCTGATGGACTGCGGCGTCATCTTCACGTTAGCGGCATCGCCACGCGCCAAGGCCGGATGGACTTTGTTGGGATACTTCGTCCAGATTCGTCCGCCGCGCCGTTTGGGCAGAGGCTTAAAGTTGCTCTCCCGCTTCGCGATAGGATCGGCGACCGCCTTGTCCTTCATGAATAACCGCTCGATTGTCTTGCGTGCCGATGCGCGGTTGATTGTCTTGCTGATGGTCACCCGAACCGTCTGGCCGGGCTTTGCGTCGATTGGCATTGCGTATTCTCCGAAATCTAAAGATGGACAAGTATACAAGCCCGGCATTGATTGGCAAGCCGTATGCGTTTCGACGGCCCTCGGGCGCAGGGCAATCGCATTTGAGAAGTTCGGCATATGTTAGGTATCGCCCGCGCGGTGGGGAGTGTATGTTGGTTTCGTCGTCGCGAAGCTTCGCAGCAAAAATTGAGCTTTCACCCACGAAAGGAGCTTGCGCATGGACGC
>DASRLH010000411.1:0-9875 GCA_035648595.1 Tepidisphaeraceae bacterium | reverse complement strand
TGCTGCGCGCTATTCGCCCCCTTCCAAGGCGCTGGCGCCTGGGGCCCGTGCAACCACCTCGCGCCTGAACCCCATACTCGTGCCCAGCATATAATAAAGCAACCGGCGAGCCGAACGGCATTAACAGATTGTGGCGCTTTTTCGCTGCGCGAGTATCATAATATTGCTAATCTTGATCCGCAAATGTATGCCATTGCGATAGTTACGCGGCAGCGAGTTCTCAATCGCCCCTGTTGCGCGCAACAAAAGCGCAAAACGGCCCGTGCCGTTGGGCCGTTTGCCTTTTGCCGCAATCCTCTGGCCCCGTCTTTCCCGCGCGTGCATCTTATAGCCGCCCTGGGTAAACTCCGGTTCACCTAAACCCAAAGGGGATTTTCGCCCATGGCCAAGCAACGCGGAACCGGCAACGGGAAGAAAACGCTCGCCGTGCCCAGCCCCGGGTCCAATTCCGCCGCCAAGACGCGGCCGGCTTCGGCGGGGCGCGAGCCGGCCAGCTATTCGCATCCCACTTCCGATTCGCCGCTGCGCCCGGACGTCGGGACGCAGGCGCAGTTCAAGAAACGCAAGGCCCCTGCCAAATATAAATACGATTCCTCGCTCTCCCCGGCGATGGAATACGATGGGCAGAATCCCGCCCGCGAAGCCGGCGAGGCGCATCTGGCGGCCATCGATGCGCGTCTCGCCGCGGCGCATGGCGCCCTTGCCGCCGCCAGCGAGCAACTCGATGCAATGCAAACGGGAGTGGGCGCCAAATCCTCCAAAGAGGTGTCGGCGGCTGGCGCTCGGCTGAAGGAGGCGCGGGCCGCGGTCGATGCCGCCGCGCAGGCCAATCGCGCGCTGCGGGGGATGAGCCGGCCGTTTCTCAACTGGGCGGGGAAGGCCGAGCGGCTGTCGTTTGATGTGCCGACGCTGCCGCTGTTCGTGCATGAGCGGCTCAGCACCGCCGCCATCATCGACACCCTCACCGGCCACAAGCGCGACCGGCAGCTTTCGCTCTTCTCCGATCCCCAGCGCCCGGTCGCCGAGCAGGTGCTGCGCGCCTACGAGCATCGCGACCAGTGGGTCAACCGCATGGTGCTCGGCGACTCACTGGCCATCATGAATTCGCTGCTGCATTACGAGGGCCTGGGCGGGCAGGTCCAGATGATCTACATGGACCCGCCGTACGGCGTGAAGTTCGGCAGCAACTTCCAACCCTTCGTCCGCAAACGCGATGTCTCCCATAACGACGACGAAGACATGACCCGCGAGCCGGAAATGGTCCAGGCGTACCGGGATACGTGGGAATTGGGATTGCATTCATATCTGACGTACCTACGGGATCGGCTGCTGCTGGCGAGGGAATTGTTGACGCCGAGCGGGTCAGTGTTCGTGCAGATCGGCGATGAGAATGTCCATCATGTGCGAGAGGTTCTCGACGAGGTCTACGGACAACAGAACTTCGTCTCTTTGATCACATTTCAGAAAACGAGCGGCTCTACGGGAGAGTTGATCGGCGGAACGTCGGATTACCTTCTTTGGTACGCGCGCGATATTGAGAGGATTAAGAGCCGCCCGGCATATGTAGGGAAGTCGAACGCAACGGAGATTGGCGGACCTTACAACTGGCTGCAACTTATTGACGGCCATCGCAGGAGGATGCTTCCAGATGAGAGAAACAATCCGAATTTAATTCCTGACCGGGCTACGGCGTTCCGCTTGGACAATCTCCAAAGCCAGAGCATGGGCAGAGAGAAGGGCGAAGGCGCGGCCTGCTGGTTTCCTGTGAAACTGGGGGACAAGGAATTTCTACCTAATGCGCGAAGCCGCTGGAAAACCAACGAAAGCGGCATGAGCCGGCTTCTTGAGGCTCAACGCCTACAGAGTACCGCGACCGCGCTTTACTACATTCGCTTTATTTCGGATTTTCCCGCGATGCCCCTCGGCAACAATTGGACAGATACGGTTATCGCGGGGTTTGCGTCAGAAAAAACGTACGTGGTCGAAACCACTACCAAGGCCGTCGAACGTTGCCTCCTCATGACCACCGACCCCGGCGACCTCGTTTTTGACCCGACGTGCGGCAGTGGCACGACGGCGTATGTGGCGGAGCAGTGGGGCCGGCGGTGGATCACGGCGGATGTGTCGCGCGTGCCGCTGGCGCTGGCCCGACAGCGATTGCTGACGGCGACGTTCCCCTGGTATGAGCTGAAAGACGAATCGCGCGGACCCGCCGGCGGGTTTGTCTACAAACGGCGGCAGAACAACAAGGGCGAGGAAGTGGGCGGCATTGTTCCGCACGTCACGCTCAAGAGCATCGCCAACAACGAGCCGCCCGATGAGGAAGTGCTGGTGGATCGGCCCGAGGAAGCCAACAAGATCACCCGCATCACCGGCCCGTTCGCCTTCGAGGCGATGATGCCCACGCCCGCCGACTGGGATTCGCCAGAGAAGAAAAGCGGCGGGGACGCCGCTTCGACGATGGGGGGCGGTTCCCGAGGGGAACAAAGCGGCGGGGAAGCCGCTTCTACGAGTGCCGCAGGCTCCGTCGATCGGATGCTCGAAGTCCTCCGCAAAAGTCCGGTTCTTCGGCTGGATGGGAACAAGACGGTGACGCTGCGGAACATCCGCCGGCCCGCGCGGTCGCTGAGTTTGTCCGCCGAGGCAACGGTGGACGGCAATGCGGCGGGCGGCGCGCTCACGCCCGCCGAGGCGGTGCAGATTTCCATGGAGCAGGATGGGCATTCGCTGCCGCTTTCCAGCAAGCCGGTGGCGATTGTGTTCGGGCCCGAAAACGGCGCGGTGAGCGACCGGCTGGTCTGGCAGGCGGCGATGGAGGCGCACGCCAAGGGGTTCGCGCATCTGTATGTCATCGGCTTCGCCATCCAGCCCAACGCCCGGCAGACCATCGAGCAAAGCGCGCAAGCCCTCGACATCCCCGCGACCTATGTGCAGGCCACGCAGGATTTGCTCATGGGCGACCTGCTCAAGAACATGCGCAGCAGCCAGGTCTTCAGCGTGTGCGGATTGCCGGAGATCAAGGTCAGCAAGTCCGGCAAGGGCGAGTTGCAGGTCGAATTGCTCGGCGTCGACGTGTTCGATCCGGTGACAATGCAGACCCAGAGCCGGGGCGGCAATGACGTGCCGGCGTGGTTCCTCGACACCGATTACAACGGCCTGTGCTTCCACGTCTGCCAGGCGTTTTTTCCGCGCACCGCCGCCTGGGACAATCTTAGGAAGAGCCTGCGGGGAACGTACGATGAAGCCGTCTGGGACCATCTGGCGGGGAACATCAGCGCGCCTTTTGAGGCCGGGGAGCAAAAGCAGATCGCGGTGAAGGTGATCGATGATCGGGGCAATGAGTTGATGGTGGTGAAATCAGTGTAGGCGTGGTGGAGGAGGAGGCATCGGCTGCGCCGGCGATGGAGGGTTGGATATTGGGAGGCATGACTCAAGCGTCCGATGGGGTTGGATTTGGAGGGGGGCAGGTCCAGAATGAGTGGCACGGGCGGCCCGCCCGTGGTCTGCGGTTGGGGGGCGAAAATAGGGTATGCGGGTCACCTTCGGTGCGTCGTGAAAAGAACGAATCGCCCGCCCGCGATGCGTTCTGACTGCCGCACACATCGGCGGGGCGCCATGCCACGAAAGACAGCCGCGCTTTTTCCACGATGCGTTGCGAGATGCGAGGATTTTGTTGCCGATGATCGCCCCGGCATTATACTGGCGATGCCTGATGAAACAGAGCCGGCTTGTGGGGACATAGGCGGGCAAGGGATAGTCAGGCCGAGAGCGCGCCGATGGCGCCGCGCGGCCCGTGGCGAAAAGTCACGGGCCGCTCTCATCCCATCGGACGCTTGAGCGATGCCTCCAGTATCCAACCTATCCATGCGCGGCGCAGCCGCTTCGTGTCACGACTGGCCCAGGTAGCCGAGGGAACGATGAGCGCCTACGAAGTCCCCACTCCCATCCTCAATTCCGCCTTCGCCGAGCCGATGGAGCATTGGTACATCCGGCCCAATCAGGAGGCGCAGCGCCGGTCGGGCCGGCGGCCCTCGATCGTCTATCCGCCGCGCGAGGGGAAGTTTCAGTGGACGCTGGGCGATGTGCTGACGCCTTCCACGGAATACAACCCCGGCTACGAGATGGCGCTGGTCAACCGCATCCGCAAGGCCGTCAACGCCTGGCGGGAGGAGGTGCTGGCGCGCAAGTCCGGCGTCACCAGCGTCACGCTGGAACTCATGCAATACTGGCGGCGCGAGGGACGGCGGCACCGGCTGTTTTTCGCGCAGCTTGAAGCCGTCGAGACGATCATCTTTCTGACCGAGGCCCGCGAGGATTTGCTTCAGGGAATCACGGTTCCGATGGACGAGCCTTCCGAGCAGCAGAGAGACGAGGGAGCGCGGGCCTTTCGGCGGTATGCCTGCAAGATGGCCACCGGCAGCGGCAAGACGACCGTCATGGGGATGCTGGCGGCGTGGTCCATTCTGAACAAGCGCAACAATTCCGCCGACAGCCGATTCAGCGATGTCGTGCTGATCGTCTGTCCCAACGTCACCATCCGCAATCGGCTGGCGGAGCTTGATCCGCGCAACGGCGACGCCAGCTTGTATCGCACGCGCGATCTGGTGCCCGAACATTTGATGCCGCGCCTGCGCGAGGGGCGCGTGTTGATGCACAACTGGCATGTGTTTGAGTTGCAGGCGGTGCAGACCGGAGGAGTCAGCGCGCGGGTGTCGAAGGCGGGTGTTGAGCAGCGGACCATAGAGACGATCACCATTGGCGAGAAATCCACCACCGCGCGGGGAACGCGGTATCTCACCGAAGACGATCTACGCCGGCAGCGCGACCTTGGGTTGATTACGGTGGTCGATGAGATTTCGGACAAGGAAGGGAACCCGGCGAAAGTAAAAATCGAATCCGTGCGCTACGTCGAGAGCGACACGGCCTGGATCAAGCGCGTGCTGGGCCAGGAGATCGGCGGGAAGCAGAACTTGCTGGTCTTTAACGATGAAGCGCATCACGCCTATCGAATCAATTTCGAGGAGCCGCGCGATTGGGAGGAGTTGGACGAGGAGGAACGCGAGGAGATTTTGTTCAACCGCACGGAGGCGACCGTCTGGATCGATGGGCTGGACCGCGTTAGCAAAATCAGGGGGATCAACGCGTGCATCGATCTGTCGGCGACGCCATATTATCTCAACCGCGTGGGGCAGGAGGCGAACAAGCCGTTTCCGTGGGTGGTGAGCGACTTTTCCCTGACGGATGCGATCGAGTCGGGATTGGTGAAGATTCCACAATTGGCCGTGCGGGACGTGACGGGTTCGGAGATTCCCGGATACTTCAACATCTGGAAATGGATCATGGAGCCGGGCCGGCTCACGACGGCGGAGCGCGGCGGAAAGAAGGCCAGCCCCAAACCCGAAGCGATTCTCAAATGGTCACATACTCCCATCGCGATGCTCGGCGGATTGTGGGAACAGGAATTGCTCAATTGGCAGCGCGACGGCGAAACCCGCCCGCCGGTCTTTATCCTCGTTTGCAAAAATACGCGCATCGCCAAGGTGGTATTTGACTGGCTGGCCGAGGGCAGGCAGGCCGCCGGCATCGCGCCTTCGAAGCTGGATGACTTTCGCAACAGCGACGGGAAGATCAACACGATCCGCGTGGATACGAAAGTGGTGCATGAGACGGACACCGCCGGCGCCAAGGCCGACGAGGTGCGCTGGATGCGCGCGACGCTGGACACGGTCGGAAAGGAAAATTGGCCGGCGGACGGGCAGGGACGGCCCATCTATCCGGAAGGTTTTGAAGAACTGGCCGGGAAACTCAAGCGACCGCTCCATCCGCCGGGCCGCGACGTGCGCTGCATCGTGAGCGTCGGCATGTTGACCGAGGGGTGGGACTGCAACACCGTCACGCACATCATCGGCCTGCGGCCATTCATGAGCCAGTTGCTATGCGAGCAGGTGGTGGGACGGGGGCTTCGTCGAGCCAGTTATCAAGCCGATGAAGATGGTAAGTTTCCGGAGGAAGTGGCCAAGGTTTTCGGCGTGCCGTTTGAGGTGATTCCGTTTAAGGCAAATCCCCAGGGGCCGGACAAGCCTCTGCCAGAACGACGCAATGTGCACGCGGTTCCGTCGAAAGCCACATTTCGCATCACCTTCCCGCGCGTGGACGGGTACACGCAGGCGGTTCGCAATCGGGTGATCGCCAGGTGGGACCAGGTTCCGACGTTGCTGATCGATCCGTTGAAGATACCGCCGGAGGTGCAAGTCAAAGGCGCGATTCATCAGGCGGATGGAAGGCCAAGCTTCACCGGGCCCGGCAAGCTCGAATCGGTGACGCTCAATCCGTACCGCCAGAAGCGCAGGGTCCAGGAGCTGGTGTTTGACCTGGCCTCGGCCATCACGCGTTCGTACGCTCAAAGCGGCCGTTGCGGAGCGCCCGCGCATGCGCTGTTCGCGCAGATTGCCGGCATCGTGCAAACCTTCATGGACACGCGCGTGGAGGCGCGAGCGCCGGCGGAGATAATCGACGTGTTTTGCTCGCCTTATTACGGCTGGGCGGTGGAGACGCTCAGCGAGGCGATACGCCCGGATGAATCACAAGGCGAAGCGCCGGAGGTGCCGCGCTACGAGCAGAATCGAAAGCCCGGATCGACGGATGATGTCAGCTTCTGGACCAGCCGGGATGTGCGCGAGGTGGTGCGCTCACACTTGAACTACGTGGTCGCCGACACGCGGCAATGGGAACAGTCGGCCGCTTACTTCATCGACACCCACCCGGCCACCGCCGCCTTTGTGAAGAACAGCGGGCTGGGATTCGCAATTCCATATCTACATAACGGCGAACTGCATGATTACGAACCTGATTTCATCGTGCGCCTCAATACGGACAATGGCCAATCGCCTCGGCACCTGATCCTGGAGACCAAGGGGTACGACCCGCTTGAGCAAATCAAAACGTCTGCCGCTCGGCGTTGGGTGGCGGCGGTCAATGCGGACGGACAGCATGGCCATTGGGAGTATGGCGTGGCGCACAAACCGACCGAGGTCGCCGCGATCCTCGCGCAAGCCGCCGCCCGAAGTTGAGCGCGGGGCATTCGACCCTGCTTTTGCGCCGACCGTGCCGCCTTTCGCGTTGGAGCTGGCAAGCGGAAACAGAACTATCGCCGGCAACCGCGAAACACCAGCGCGGCATTTTGCCCGCCGAGGCTGTAGACGCTGCTCACGGCAACGTCGAATTTCGCTTCCCTCGGCGCCGGCGCCACATGGACCCTTGCGCCGCCGGCGGGCGTTTTCAGGTTGACGGCGGCGGGGATTTGCTGGTGATGGAGGATGAGGACGGCGGTTGCCGCGTCCACGCCGCAACCGGCGGCGAGACTGCCGATCTGCGATTTGATCGGCGCCAGCGGCACGTTTTCCAATCCTTCGCCAAAGGCTTTGCGCAGCCCGGCGAGTTCGGCCTGGTCGTGGCGGGCGATGCCCAATCCGTGCGGCACGAGGCATCCCACCTGGGCGGGCGATACCTTGGCATCCGCCAGCGCCTTGGTGATGGCGGCGGCGTAACTGTGGCCCGTCGGGTCCGGGTCGGTCACGCTGTAAGCGTCCTGGCTGGCGGCGAATCCCACGAGCTCGGCGTAAATCTTCGCCCCGCGTTTTTGCGCGTGTTCATATTCCTCGAGGATCAGCAGGCCGCCGCCTTCTCCGATGGCGGTGCCGGCGGCGTGGGCGTCGAACGGGCGGACGGCTTGCCGCGGGTTTTCGTTGCTTTGCGTATTCACGCGCTTCAGCAGGCATTGGCGCATGAGGCCCATGGGGTTGACCTTGGATTCCGCGCCGCCGCAGATCGCCAGGTCGGCCTTGCCGCGCTGGATCGTGCGGAACGCTTCTCCGATCGCCAGATGCGAGGAGGCGTCGGCGCAGGTGATCGTGTTGCTGGGGCCTTTAAGCCCGTGAATGATCGTCACATGGCAGGCCAGCATGTTGGGCAGATATTTAAGAAGCCACAGCGGCGTAAGCGATTCGATTCCCGCTTTCCCCCACTTGCGAAGATCCAGCGCGCCCCCTTCGCGGGCGACGTGCATGGCGGCGGTCAGTTCATCCAGCTCGCAACTGATCAGCCCCGCGCCGATGTTGCAGCCGAATCGGGCGGAATCGATGGCGGGGGAATCGGTATAGGCTTTTGATTGCAGGCCCGCATCCCTGAACGCCCCGTCTGCGGCAACCACCGCCAGCTCGATGTCGCGGGCCATCACCTTCGTGGCCTTGCGATAGCTCTTGGGAACAAAGTCGCCGATCTTGTACGCCGGCACTTCGCCGGCGATGTGGGAGGGAAAAGCGGATGGATCAAACGCCTCGATCCGGCGCACGGCGACGTTGCCGGCCAGCAGGCTTTGCCAATGCGCGGCGGCGCCGATGCCCAGGGGAGAGATGACGCCGATGCCGGTGATGACGACTCTTCGCATGGTTTGGTCCAGATCACTCACGCGCAGTCAAAATTATAATCAGCGCAGTCCAAGACTAAGCGCCCAACCCAAAGAGAAAACAACCACGGAGACACTGAGGCACGGAGGCGCATTCGACGCGCCGCGATGTATTGCAATGAACAAGAAACAAAATCGTTGGCTTTTGAGATTAGCGAAGCTTGCGGGTTGAATCGAATGCGCCTCCGTGTTTCCGTGCCTCCGTGGTTGATCGTGTTTTTTCCGGGTTAGACGCATAAAGTGGGCGACTTACCTGCCCTATAAAAATATTTTCGCGTCCAGCCGATACGTTTTGAGCAATTCCGTGAATTGCTCTGTAAACACGAAATTATGTTCCGGGAATTCCAGGCCCGCCATGTTTTGGTCGATGTGGCTGAACATCAACTCGATGTCCGCGACGGCTTCGCCCGCGACGCTCACCGTGCCGACGATGGAGGCGCCGGCTTCGGAGAGTTGGTCGATCCTTGCCGAATAGGTGATCGTTTCGCCTGGCCGCACGAGCCGATGAAACGTGGCTTTGCCGATCTTGGCGAGAATTACCTTTTCCGAAAAATTGCGTGCCTCGCCGACGAGGATGCCGGCGGTTTGCGCCATGCCTTCGACGATCAGGCTGTGAGGGACGATTGGAAATGCCGGGTACAGGTCGTGCAGGTGCTCCTCGGCCAGCGAGACGTTCTTGATTGCCGTCGCGGATTGCCGCGAGGTGAACTCGGTGAACTTGTCGATCCAGATCCAGCGCATGAGGAGGAGAGTGCTGAGAGTTGAGTGCTGAGAGTTGAGTGCTGAGTGCTGAGAGTTGTGGGTTGTGGGTTGTGGGTTGTGGGTTGTGGGTTCTCGGTTGTTAGTTGAGGAGCGAGAGCGAGAACCTGGAACCGAGAACCAAGGATGGAGGCCGTTACCCCTTCCCCGCCAGATAGTACCCCTGCACGTACTCTCGCACACCATCTTCCAGTGCCGTAAATGGCGCCTCATACCCTGCCGCCCGCAGCTTTTCCACCGTTGCCTGCGTGAAGTATTGATACTTCCCCCGCAGCGCCTCCGGCATCTCGATAAACTCGATCCGCGGGTCGCGTCCCATCGCGGCAAACGTCGCCGTCGCCAGATCAATCCAACTCCGGGCCTTCCCTGTCCCGCAGTTGAACAGCCCCCCCGGCTCCGCCGCATCCTGCAGCGCAAAATGCAGCGTCACGTCCACGGCGTCCTTTACGTAGACGAAGTCGCGCATCTGCTCGCCGTCCTTATACTCCGGTTTATAGCTCTTGAACAGCCGCACAAAACCATCGCAGCGAATCTGTGCGTAGCTCTTGGAAACGACCGAGCGCATATCGCCTTTATGGTCCTCGTACGGTCCAAACACGTTGAAGTATTTCAACCCGACAATGTTCTCGAACAGCCCATGCTTCAGCGCCCA
>DASRLH010000410.1:0-15271 GCA_035648595.1 Tepidisphaeraceae bacterium | reverse complement strand
CCCCTAACCCTCAACGCAAGAGCATAATCCTGCAAATCCCGCAGCGCGCTCATATGCTCGATGCGTTCGCGGAGGAATTCGATGTGGCCGATGAGCATGGTGCAGGAGGTGTTGAGTCCCTCCTCGTGTGCGACGCGCATGACGCGGAGCCAGTCGTCGCCGGTGCATTTGCCGATGCCGATGCGGCGTCGGACGCGCGGGGCGAATATCTCCCCCCCGCCGCCGGGGATCGTCGCCAGGCCTGCCGCCTTGAATCGGCGGATGATCTGCCGAACATCCAACCCGAAAAATCGCTCAAACTCGATAAACTCCGGCGGAGAAAATGCATGAATATGCACCGTCGGGAAATTGCTCCTGATGTAACGGAGCAATTCCTCGTACCACTCAATGGGCAGGCGGTCGTTCATGCCGCCCTGCATGAGGATTTGCGTGCCGTTAATGGCGACCAATTCCTTTATCTTCTCGCCGATCTTTTCATAACTGAGCGTGTAGCTATCGGCGTCTTCATGATCGCGCCGAAACGCGCAGAACGTGCATTTGGCGGTGCAGACATTGGTGTAATTGATGTTGCGGTCGATGACGTAGGTGCGGTAATCGGCCGGGTGCATGCGCTGCGCGACCGCCATCGCCCACTCGCCCAAATCCTGTAACGACGCGTCGCGATACAGTTCCATCGCCTGCTCGTCGGTCAGGCGCGTTTTCCCCGCGATCACGGCATCGATATCGAATGACAGCTTGCTCATGGCTGAGAGGAGTGTATGGGGATAACGCCCGTCGGCCAAGCGGAATGGATGAGCGAAAGGATTGTTTCACGGCATTTGAAACCTTTAACGTATCACGGGCGTCCCCCCCGTGCAGATGGCCCGGCAGTGGAGGAATCGTGTTCTCCTCGTCACCGCGCACTCCGCACGGGCGAGACGCCCGTGATACAACAAGGCTCTTCGCGCCTCGAATCCCGATCAGGGACGCACTGCGGCTTCGGGACTTGGCGAACCGCCTTGCGGTTGCCGTTCGCTTTGCGCCCGGTCCAACTGCTGGGCGCGGTCGCGCGCGGTGTTGTCACCGCCTCGGGGAGCCAATCCGCGTTTTGCGAGTTCTTTTGCCAAATCGGCTTTGTACTTGTCGAGCGCCTTGCGCTGCTGTTGGGCGCGTGCCGCGGCTGCCTTGGCGGCTGGATTCCCATAGCCATATTTCAGTTGAGCATCCGTTAGATCGCCCTCATGTTGCCTGAAATTCAGCACCATTTCCCGCGCCGCCGGATCAATCTGGGCGGCCTGTTCATCGGACATGGGCGTGGCTTCGCCCGTGGATCGAGCATCCATCCTGCGGCGCTGTGCGAACATTTGCGACAACTGATTCTTGTACTTCTCGAAAACCTCCCGCCGCATTTTCGCCTCAAGGACGGCGGCTGACGCCTCTGGATTTTTGGGGCCGTAGCGAACTTCAAGCTCGCGCTGCCGTTCCTCGGCGGCCATGGCAATATCGAGCAGATTCCGCGCGGTGGGATCGAAGTGTGCGGCCTGGGCATCAGACATCGGCGAACCAGGGCCGCCTTGCCCGCTCACCCGGTTCTGCTCCAACAGCCCGAGCAGTTTGGCGACTTCGCGCTGGTTTGGAACCGTGGCGGTGATGATAAGTTTGTTGCCGAAGCTATGAATTCCGCCCGGGCCTCCCTGGGCCGACCAACTGCCCGGGGCGACGGTGTCCTGGATCAACTGCGACAGATCATCCCACTGTCCCTGCGCATTTTGTAATCGGTATGCGCGGGTCACCAATGTTCGTTCGAGACTCGTGCGGGAGGTGATGATCAGGACGCCGTTGGAGATTTCGTATCCCATTGCGCCTCCATTGGCGGCACGCAGGATCAGCGGGAGCAGGCTCTCGGCGGGGCGCGGCTCGCGGAGGTGAAGAGTCAGCGGCGAGTCTGGCGACGCCTGGGGGGTTTCGTCCAGCGAGCGGCGGTCGATGAAGACATCCACGCCGGTCTGGTCTGACAAATAATTCATTGCGTCGGTGAGCGAAACGTCCTGGAAATCGGCACGGATCGGCTTGAGGAGGGCCTGCGCGGTCTTGTCGTCGGCAAGGGCGGCGGCGGCGTCCTCGACATGGCCGCTCATGGCAGGCCCGCGCCCCATGCCGGGGGCGGCGCTGCCCGCAAAGGGCGTTGTCGTGCGGCCGGCAGGTGCGGGCGGCGCGAGAGTTGGGACGGGGGTCAAGCCACGAGTTTCCGTACGCGTGATGGCGATGCCGGGCGGATTTCCGGTCGTGGCGCGGATTTCCGTGACGCCGCCTGGCGTATGCAGGTTCACGCTGCCCCGGAAATTCACGGATGATGGCGGGGCGCCAGGCGCGGACGCGGGAGCTGGCGGGAGAGCGGTCGCGGGCGCTGCGCCAGGGTCGAAGGCGGGAGTTGGCGCGAGAGCGGATGGGGGCGCCGCGTCGGGCGCGGACGCGGGAGTGGGAATGGCGATTGGAGGCGTGGCGGAGCCGGGTCGAGTTTCGGTCGCGGGGGCTGAACTGCCCGGCACAACCGGGTCGGGAACGGCAGAGGGCGCGCCGGCGCGGGGATCAGGCGACCCGGCGGAAGGCGCGGAGGGC
This sequence comes from Tepidisphaeraceae bacterium, assembly GCA_035648595.1. Taxonomy (GTDB): domain Bacteria; phylum Planctomycetota; class Phycisphaerae; order Tepidisphaerales; family Tepidisphaeraceae; genus RYN-428. The sequence goes on along the minus strand of DASRLH010000410.1, from coordinate 12,673 downwards.
GTTCCGGGTGCTTCGGCGGCCGGAACGCCAGCGACTGGCGCGGTGGGAATGGGGGCTGTTGATTGAGCCGCATCGTTTGAAGCCGACGGCACATTCGTGGCGCCCGCTTCCTCGCGCGCCGGCGCTGCATCGCCGGCCTCTGGGCGGGCGGCGGAAGCGCCGGCAGCCGGGGCGGCGGGCTTGTCGCCAGGTGATTCCGCGGCCGTGGTGGGGTTGGGTTGCGCGGGCGCTTCCGCGGCGACCGTGGGCGCGGGCTGCGCGGGCGCTTGCGCGCCCACGGCATCTTGTGCCGGGGGCTTTTCCTGTCCGCGCACCGCGCCGGTCAGCGCGACGGCGCCGACGGCCAAGGACAATGCAATAGCGGCAGCCGACGTGCGGCGGCCCGAACCATCGAAGAGCGCGATCATGGTGATTCTCCTGCGCAATTGCGCTTTGTGAAACCATCCCCCGACGTCCAACACGCCCACCGCTCCAGCCGGCACACTGCCGGCGGGCAGGGAAACGAGGAGTTTCAAGATGGCCCGCCCATAGTCGCGCCGATCATCGGCGCGTCGGGCGGGTTGGGAAGTCGATAAAACATATTCATCGCAGGCCAATTCGCGGTCGGCCCGAAGCCGGGCGAACGTCAGCCAGAACACGGGATTGAACCAGTGTGCCGCCTGCAGCACGGCCAGAAGCCAGTTGAGCGCCACGTCGCCGCGCTTGAGGTGCGCCAATTCGTGCAGAAGCACCAATCGCAGTTCATTGCGATTGAGCGTTTGCGTCAGTCCCGGCGGCACCAGAAGCCGAGGCGCCAATGCGCCCAGTAATGCCGGCCCCGTGCCCGGCGGCGCGGCCAGCAAACGCGGAGCCTTGCGCAACCCGGCTTGACGCCGGCACGATTCGAGAAGTTCGGAAAGTTGCGGATCATCAATGGCCGGCAAGCGACGAACCATCCACGATATGCGTGCACATGCGCCCACCGCCCGCGCCAGCAACAACAGCGCGCCGACCGCCCATGCGAGCGCCGCGATCGAAGTCCAATGTGCGTATCCTTGCGCGATCTTGCGCCCGATTCGCTCTTTGAGCGATCGCCCGAATGGCTGCGAACCTGCCACCGAAGCCCCTGCGCGAGCCTCATTGATTTGTCGATGCTGCGCCGTCAGATCTAATGGGGGCAGCGCCGTCGCGCGGTCCTCCGTGCGCACTTCGGAGAAGGCCCCCGACGCGTCCGAAAGATGCGCGCCCGCTTGCACGTCTAAATCCGCCCGCGGCGCGCGGATGGATAACGTATCGGTCGGGAAAACATCGCCGGGCCCGTTGGCGAACGGAACCGCCTGATCGATCCCCTGGGTTGCAGGCTCACCGGGGGAAGCGATTGCGGAGAGCGGTGAATTTGATTCTTCATCGGCGTCGCCAATCACCGGCGACTGGGCGCGATCCGCCACGATCACTTTCGGATCAACAGGCGCCGCCATCGGCACAGATGCCGGGGCGTCATCCAGGCGCGCGATGGAAGTGCGCGGCTCGCGCGGCGGCGACGCCATGGGCAGCGGCTGGGCCGACCGGCGGACGGCGCGGATGGGTTGCGGAAGATCGCGGGCGGCCGGCTGGGCCGGGGCCGGCGATGCGCTCTGCCCGAGCGGCGCGGGCGTATCGGGGCTGATCGGTGTGGTTGAGCCCACTGCGGCTTGGGAAGCGTCGGTTCGCACGGCGAACCAGTTAAACGGGCTCCATTTCGCGGCGGGCATGACCGGGAGCATCAGCCGGATCACGACCAACAACCAGAGGTTGTATCGCCAGCGCGCCGAGACGTGCCCCTTGATCGCCCACTGCGCGGCCAACACGAGGGCGGCCACCAGCGACGCTTCCCAGGAAGCGCGGGCCACCCAAACGAACAGCGCATGTAGACATGAGTTCATGGCCGCTCCTTCCGCCGGAGTTTTTTACGTTGATGGGCCTGGGGTGCCGGGCGATCAGGAGCGGCTTCCAGCACATCGCGAAGCTGCTGAATCTCGTTGGATGAAAGGTCCGCCACTTCCAAAAACTGCACCAGCGCCGGCGCCACCGCCCCGTCGAACACGCGTGAAAGAAACGAGCGCGTCTCTTTCCGCGCGCAGGCGTCGCGCGTGGCCCGGGCGCGATAGACGTATTGGCGGCCGGTCACTTCGTATTCGAGCGCCCCCTTTTTCACGAGCCGGGTGAGCAGGGTTTTGACGGTTCGCGGGCTCCAGTCTTTCTGCCCGGCCAGTGCCGAGACCACCTGTGCCGCCAGGAGCGGCCCCCGCTCCCAGAGCACCTTCATGACCTCCCACTCAGCATCCGAAATCTGTGGAACCCTGCTCATGCCGTCCTTCCGATTACAACTGTGGTCGTAAATGTATTACAAGTGTAATCGGAATGTCAAGAAGAAAATTAAATATCCGCCATCGAGTCAAAAAACTCATTGTCCTGGGCATAGCCGCCTTGGCCTTTGTAGACGTGCTTGACGTCGGCGGCGAACTCGATGGCGCAGATCCACTTGACCATTTTGAAGCCCAGTTGGTTTTCGGTCCGCAGCCGTAATGGGGCGCCGTGGATGTCGTTGAGAGGCTGGTTGTTCATTTCGATGGCGAGCAGCGCCTGGGGATGGCGCATGTTCTGGATCGAATGGCTGTCATAATATTGCCCGCCGCCCGTGCCTTCGCTGAACGAATAGAACAACACCGCGCGGGCGCTGGGAATCGGCCGGACGAGTTTCATCAAATCCGGCATCCGCAGTCCGCCCCACTGGGCGATGCCGGACCAGCCCTGGATGCAGTGGTGGAGGGTGATTTGCGATGTGTGGCCAAGCGCCTTGATTTGGTCCAGCGACAATTCCACGGGGTTTTCCACAAGGCCGTATACCCGCAGGCGATAATCCCGAAAGCCATTGGCGGCAAGCGTTGTCCATTCCTGCGACGTGGGCATTTTCCCATTGGGCCAGAAGAAAGGGGAGATATCGGCCGGCGAGTACTGGGCCCGCGTGGCATGGCCGCCGAGCAGAAGTTGGATCACGGGGTTCACAAGGAAGCTGCCGATCCGCTGGACGGTGCGCGGATACAGCCAGCACCCAATTGGCCAGCACGTTGGCAAGGATGAGGATGCCGACACCGGCCAGCCCGATGTACTTGCCGCTCAGGAGCGCTACATCCGCGCCCTTCACGATGTGGTTCATGTTGCGGGCAAACCCGGTAACGATCACCATCGTCACATGCGCGGCGATGAACACAAGGTAGGCGCACAGCAGCAGGAAATGGATGGATCGGCCCACCTGCCGATTGCCCGGCAGACGCCGATACCAACTGAAGCGATTCACCAGCGCCGGAGACATCGCCGGGCCCGTCAGGATCGAAAGGGGCGCGAGAATGAAAACGACCGCGAAATACGACAATTGCTGCAGCGCGTTATACCGGAAGAAGCCATCGGGCTCGGGCGGGAGATGGAAGGTGGCATAGTGGACGAAGACGACCCAGGCATCGGGGAAGATTCGCCAGGAGGTTGGGACCAGCCGCCGCCAGTGGCCGCTCACGAATAGCATGGAGATGTAGACGGCACCGTTGAGGATCCAAAAGAGAGCGCTGACGAAATGCCAGTGCCGTGCCAACCCCAGGGTATGGCGGCCGCCGGGCAGGCCGATCCAGGGCGTGAAATTTCGGGCGTCTTCCTTGGCGGTATACAGCCGGTCGCGCGGCACCTTCACCGGCGTGAATCGCGCCCACTCCGTGCCTGGCGTGCAGTGGATGTTCCAGTACAGCCGGGGGTGATCCATCAGGATTTGCAGGCCGCTGCGAATCAGCAGGACCATCAGCACGAGATTCGCGTAGTGCGCCACACGCAGCCAGCCGCAAAGCCCTGCGCGCCGGCGGCGGTGTCGCGGGCCAGGGGTGGGACGGCAGGCAAGGCCGGCATGCCCGCCAGCCCCCACTGCGCGTACGCCGCGATCAGCGCAGCGGCAATCAGGATCACCAACGGCAGGAGCGTCGAGAGGCGCACATGCACGGGAATCCACGTCCGCCAGCGCGACGGCGACGGCATCGCCGGCGCCGGAGTCGATGGCCGTGCGGGATGATTGCCGGGATCGCCGGGTTCCATCAGGGTTTGCTCTTGCTCTTAACCTTGCTCTTGTTCTTGCCGTTACTCGCGCCCTTCGCCTTTGACCCGCCCTTGGCGTTCGGCCGCGGCCGGCGCTTGTTGATTCTCTTCAGAGCCGATCCCTTGTGCATCGCAATATGGTCGGTTTTATCGCTGTCGATCAGATACTGCGGCTCCTCCCTGGAGGCATGAACGGCATACCCCTTGAACTGTATTTTGGCAGTGATCTTTTTTCGGATCGTTCCGCGTACCCGCCCCGCTTCGGAATTCCATTCGACGTGATCGCCAACTTTGAAGTCGCCTGCCATGGATTTCTTCTGGCCGCGATCGAGCATTCGATGCAGCAGCAGAGCCTCATTGTGTTCCTGGTCCTTCGCGCCGTAGAGCAACGTAATTCTACCGTGCCGGCTCTTGCGTCTGAGCAAATCAATCGCGGCATTATTTTCCCCCAGTTCCCTGCGATATCGCTTCTTAAATTCCGTCCACTTCGCGGGATCGTGGCCGAACCATTTTCGCAATTCGGTGCTGGGCGCGATGTCTTTTCGCCACAGGTTCACCGCCGCCTTTTGCTTGGTCAATCCGCGCGGCCAGAGTCGATCCACCAAAACGCGCAGGCCGTCGGCGGCGGCGGGCGTGTCGTAAACCCGCTTGATAACGATCATGATCTATCTCGGAGAACCGAAGCGGCGAGGACTCCGCTTCTACCCGCGGTTCCGAACCAACGGCTACCCGTCTATGCCTATTGAACCTACAACCAACCAACCACAACTGACAACTGGCTCTTCCTAACGAATTCCCATCAACAACTCCATTGTCAATTGATCCAGCCGCTCGTACGGCAGCGGGTGCTTGGCCAGCTCAACGCGATCCAGCGGCGCGATTAGTAATTTCTTCGCATTCTGGCCGCTGAACTTGCGCGTGAGTTTCGACAGCCCGGCATCCTGCTCGTTGATGCCTTGAATGAGCGACTGGATTTGTTTGTCGGCGTTCCAACGCGCCGCCTTTTCCTTGAGGATCATGTACGTCCGCATGCACCCCTTGGCAAACTCCCGCACGTCCGCGTAGTCGCTGGTACGCAGGGCATGGGCGTCGAAATGACGGGGGCCGTTGTAGCGATGATCTTCGAGAAGTTTCACGAGAAAAAAGGCGTGCTTGAGGTTGGCCTGGCCGAAGCGGAAGTCCTGATCGTAGCGGCCAAATTCCTGATCGTTAAGGTCGATGTGGAACAGCTTCCCCTGCTCGAGGGCGGCGGCAACCTGGTGCACGAAGTTGAGGCCCGCCATGTACTCGTGGGCGACTTCGGGGTTTACGCCGCACATCTCCGGGTGGTCGAGGGTGGGGATGAAGGCGAGGTAGCTTCCCGTGACCGCAAAATAAATATGCCCGCGCGGCTCGTTGGGCTTGGCCTCGAAGGCGAAGCGATAGCCGTATCCTTGCGAGAAGCTGTATTCGCACAGGAAGTTGATGGCTTCGCGGAAACGCTTGATTGCCTCGACCGGATCCTTGGTGGCATCGCTCTCGACGCCCTCGCGGCCGCCCCAGAAGACGTAAATCTTCGCGCCGAATTCCGCGCCCAGATCCATCGCCCGCATGGTTTTCTGGATGGCGTAGGCGCGCACCTTGGCGCTGTTGCTGGTGAAGGCGCCATCCTTGAACGCGGGGTCGGAAAAGAGATTGGTCGTCGCCATCGGCACGACCAGGCCGTTGTCCTTGAGGGCTTTGCGGAAGTCGCGTTTGATCTGGACGGCCTGCTCCGGGGAGGCGTCGATGGGGATGAGGTCGTTGTCATGGAAGTTGACGCCATACGCGCCGGCGTCGCCGAGAATGTCGCAAATTTGCGGCGGTGAGATCACCTCGCGCACGGGCCCGCCGAACGGATCGCGGCCGGGGTTGCCGACCGTCCAAAGGCCGAAGGTGAACTTGAGTTTGGGATCGGGGGCGAAAGCGTCGTTGGGCATAATTGAAGCGTCCTTCCGGTTTGCAAATTCGTATCGGTAGTTGGGGTGCTTGTCGTATCACGGGCGTCCCGCCCGTGCATGGAGTTTTGAGTTTGGAAAACCGCAATTCTTCTACTGCCCCGCCATCGGCACGGGCGAGACGCCCGTGATACGTTGACGGGCACATTCCACGGGGTCCGCGACCCGGCGCCTGGCCGATGGTGGCTATTTAATTCCCCCCATCAGCACCGCCAGCAATCCCTTCTGAAAGTGCATCCGATTCTCGGCTTCGGGAAACACCAGGGACTGCGGGCCTTCGATGACGGCGGCGCTGATTTCCAGCCCTCGGTACGCCGGGAGGCAATGCAGCACGACCGCGCGCTTGGGGGCGGCGGCGAGGAGTTTTTCATCCAACTGGTAGCCGGCAAAATCATGAATCCGCCGTTGCTTCTCGGCTTCCTGCCCCATGCTCACCCAGGTATCGGTGCAGATGCAGTCGGCGTTGCGGACGGCATCCACGGGGTCGGGGATTAGCTCGAAATCCAGATCCGGCACCTGGGCCATGATGCGATCCATGTCGGCTTCGGGAAGCTCATAGCCGGCCGGCGAGGAGAGGATGAAGCGCATGCCGAAGTTCGCGCACGCGACGGCCAGCGAGCGGGCGACGTTGTTGCCGTCGCCGACAAACGCCAGCGTGCGGCCTTCGAGATCGCCGAAGTGCTCGAAGAGTGTCATCAGGTCGGCCATCGCCTGGCAGGGATGGCTGAAATCGGTCAGGCCGTTAATCACCGGCACCGTCGCCCATTTGGCCAGCCCGGTCATCTTCTCGTGAGCGAAGGTGCGGGCCATGATCCCATCGCACATGCCGGATAAAACCCGCGCCGCATCCTCGACCGGCTCGCGCACGCCAAGGCCCACTTCCTCCTCGCGCAGCAGCAGCCCGTACCCGCCCAGATGCGTCATGGCCACCGCGAAGCTCACGCGCGTCCGCAGGCTCGGCTTCTCGAATATCATCGCCAATGTCTTGCCGGCGAGCAGCGGATCGTTGCGTCCCGTTTCCTTGAACTGCTTCTTGAGGCGCAGCGAGACATCCAGAAGATGATGGAGCTCTTCGGGAGTGCAATCGGAAATGGCGACGAAATTCTTCATCGTGAGTTTGTCAGTTGTCAGTTGTCAGTGCTCAGTTGTTGGTTGTTGGTTAGTGGTTGGTGGTTGTGTGTGGTGGTTGTGGGTTGTTGGTCGCGCCGTGGGTCGTTGAAAAAGTCCGTTGCCTTTGTCGGCCTTGATTCTTTGCAACTGACAACTAACCACTGACAATACACAAACTGACAACCCACCACACACAACCCACAACCAACCGCCCTCAAAGCACAATTTCAGTTCCAATTCCCGCTTCCGTATATATCTCCAGCAATAATGAGTGCGGCATTCTTCCGTCGATGATGTGGGTTTTTGTCACACCGGCGCGAAGGGCGGCGACGCAGGCTTCCACTTTGGGGAGCATGCCGGCGGTAATGACGCCCGCTTTTACCATGCCGTCGATCTGCGAAACGGTGAGGCTGCGGACGAGGCTTTCGGTATCGGTCGGGTCGGAGCGGATGCCGTGCGTGTCGGAGATGACCACCAGCTTCTCGGCCTTCATGGCGGCGGCTACCGCGCCGGCGGCGGTGTCGGCGTTCACGTTCAATCGCCCGCCTGCATTGTCCCGCGCGATCGTGGCGATGCAGGGGATCGAGTCGGCCTGCACGAGCAACTGCAGCAGGCGGGCATTCACGTTCGTCACTTCGCCGACGTAGCCCAGGTCGATTCGCCGGCCATCGGGCCCCTGCAAATACGTTTTCTCGGCGAACAACACATTGCTGCTCAGCGAATGCAGCCCCATCGCCTCGCAACCCTGCGCCTGGATGAAATTGACGATGAACTTGTTGACCTGATTGCACAGCACATGCTCGGCAATCGCCAGCGTGCGCTCGTCGGTATACCGGCGGCCCTGCACCCACTGCGGCACAAGGCCGGCGGTTTCCATCGCCTGGTTGATCGCCTTGCCCCCGCCATGCACGAGGATCGGCTGCATGCCGACATAGTTCATGAAAACGATGTCGGTCAGCAGGTTCGACAGCGCGGCGTCATCGTCCATGATCGACCCGCCGACCTTCACCACGACCACTTTGTTGTGGAAGCGCTGAATGTAGGACAGCGCCTCGACAAGCGCCGAGGCTTTGCTGATCGCCGGATGAAGTTCCATCGCCTGCCCGCTCCAAAAACGAAAGCGGAGCAGTTTACGCGGGGCCGAGGGGAGTGTAAAGACAAAGGCGCGAAAATGAGCCGGCGCAGGCGTGCCGGAATTTCCGCGCAGTTGTAACCGTTGACATCCGCAGGGTTTGGTGGGGCAGACATTCTTGTCTGCCCGAATCCGCGAGTGCGGGGCATTCCTGCCCCGCCGAGCGGATTCGAATCGGTTCGGGAGGACAAGAATGTCCTCCACTCGCCGATTCGCCGGCAGACAAGAATGTCTGCCCCACCATCCGCCAATGCCCCTCCCGGAAAAATGGGCACGCCCTCCGCGCTCCGCGCGTGATGTCGCGGGCGTTTTTCGAGTCCCTGGGCTTTGCGGATACTTGAGGCTATTCGCCTTGCCGCGCGGGATTTGGGGCTCGCAGCGCCAAACCGGCCAACCCGACCGCCGCGCCCGACAAGCCTGCCAAAAAACCGAACAACGCATATGAACCCGCAGCGGCAATCAGGGCGTGCGCGCCTGCATTTGAGAAGATCGCGCCGTCGGGCCCGGCGAGTCTCTTAACGAAACAGGCGAGATTTCCAGCAGCACCGGCCAGCGCGAGGAAAAACAGCGCGCGCCACGGCGGCACCTTGCGCCGTTCAATGAAAACCGCAGCGCAATCGAGCAGGACGCCGGCGAGAATAACCATTGGCAGAAGCAACACGCCGCCCGCCAGACGCCCGCCAAGCGCAAGGGTTGTAAGGATTGTCAGAAGCGTTCCCGTTGCCGCGCCTGCGCGGGCTCCGGTCAGAAGTCGGCCGGCCAGAAGCACCGGCATCCACGACATCACTTTGTGGCCGGGCAGGTGCAATGGCATGCGCGCGTACGCGACGGCAATGCCCGCCAGCACACCTAGGGCAGCCATCGCGATGTACGCGTCGGCCGCTTTCCTACTCCAACGGACGGCTTCTCTTTCGATCGATGGGCAACCATTCATTATGTTCTTCGCTCCATTCCACGGGCCAAACGGCCTTTCCCCGGATCAGCCTGGGCCTTATCCACCCGAAAGTCCTGTAGAGCGCGCCGTTGGCGTTCTCTCTTGGCGCTGCGGCATCGGGTAGTAGGGCGCCGGCGGTGAATCGATGTTCCACTTTGATGCCGAGTTTTTCCATGTCAATCGCGCGGACGGGGTCGGGGAGTTCTCGAAGGCCTGGCAAATCGAGGAATCGGCCGTTGTTTCCCTCCGCGCGCAAGCCCACGCTTCCCAGCGCGCCGATGATCCCCTGCCCGGTGCCGCCCAAGGCGCGAAGATGAAGGCCGGCGGATTGCGCCACGGCCCGGGCCTCGTCCATCGTCAGGACCTCGCGCGTCGCGCGATATCCAAACTCCATGACCGCGCGCGGAACCGCGCGGGCCGGGCAGATGCAGACGCCCGGATCGGATCCTTGTGCCGACCACGTTTGAATCAGGTCCATGGCCCAGGAGAGCTCTTCTGGCGCGCCTGCCCATTCCACTGCCACACATGCGCCGCTGTTGTGGGAGGTGAAAGGGACGCGGTCATCGAGAAGAAATTGGTGCCGGGTGATTCCAAGCGAGGCCGCGCCGCGCGCGCTGAGTTCAGCGGTCAGCCGGCGCGCCAACTGGCCCGTGCCGGGGCTGGTGTCATTGTCAGTGTCGTCGATACCGATGAGTACAATCGCCATGCCGCCCAGCCCTAATGGAATGCCTGCCGGGGGCTGTCGCTGATAAACGCGACGCCGCCGTCAAGGGTGAGATAATTAACGCCCTTTCTATAGGCTGAATGGGAGGTCGGCACGCCGCTGATCCAGACATCGCTCATGACCCACGTCCTGGGATCCATTGTCGTATTCAGCTTGCGCGGCCACGGCACGCCCGATCGGAGGAACCTGCTGATTTTCGGATTGTTGCTGGAGTGAAGGGCGCTGTAATAGTAATATCCGATGACGCCTGATTTGAAATTGTGCTCATTGAAGCCGAGGCTTGGACTGGGCTCGCTTGGGCAATAATAGATTCCCGGCGCGCCGTTGCATTGTGCGGCGGCGAGGCTGGGAAGGAACTGGGCGCGTGAGTCATCCACGGCATTGCCAACCGGAAGCGACCTGCCATTCAAGCGGGCATACTGGATCATGCCGGTGCCGATCTTCCGCAGGTTGTCCCTGCACCGCGCGAGGTTGGCCTGATCGCGCGTCCTGCCGATGATTGGCACAAGGAATGCCATGAGCAGCGCGATCAGGGCTATAACGACCAGAAGTTGTGTCCATGTGAAGCCTGCCGCGCGCAAACTTGGCGCAACAGGGCAATGCAATTCGTGCCATCGACGCATCCATTTGATAGCCCTATTCCCGCGCAGGTGCGCAAAGGCGGCGACGCATCAGAAAAAACATCCCGCACATGCACAGGCAAATGCAGCTCCCGGGTTGCGGCACGCTATAAGTGACCAGCAGGGCCGGCGCGATTGAGGGGCTGTTACTTGCCGCCGCGCCTTGTGCCGACCAGAACGCCCGGAAATCCGTGGGGCTGGTTTCGTCGGCGTTCTTGAGCAGCCAGCCGGAGTTGGAGCTTGGATCGTCAAGCCACTTCTGCACGTCCGAGACCATTGCCGGCGAGGACCATGTGAAGCTCGCAAGCGTGCCGGTGACGCTTGCGTCGGCGATGTCGGGCAGCGCGGCCGTCCAATTCCCGCCGGCCAGCGTCCAGGGAACCGTATTGTAAAACGAATAATTCCAGGTGGCATCGCCGGGCTGTGGCGCTCCGCCGTGCCCGGTGCCGCCGAACGTGGATGTACCGGCGATGTTGGTCGGCTGCCCCCAGGCGTGCGTCTCATCGAAGAGGCTGATGGTTTGGGCGGCGCCCGTTCCCCCGCCGCTCCCACCGCCGCTTCCGGCGACCTGGCCCACGGTCAGTTGCAATTGCACCGCGCTGATGGTCGCGCCAGGAGGAACGGCCTGCCCGATGTTGAACTCAATCAAGCCGCGCTTGGGATTGGATTGCCCATCTGTCCCGACAAATATCCCCGGATCGGCCAGGCTCCTGTTGGTGGCGCCGTCCGTCCCGCCCAAAAGCGTGGCATCCTGGGACGCCGGGAGGCTTACCTGGGTTCCTTGCGCCGGCGAATAAATCGCGGCCGACAGACTTAGTCCGGCGACGACCCTTGTGATTCTCTTCAAGATTGCACGCATAGGCATTTTCCTTCCATCGCAGAAACCATCCGTTCGAGTTGTTCGAGAAAAGCCGCGATCGCGGCTGTGCCACAAACTTTTGCCTCCCGCCCAAGGGAGGACTGCCACGAATCAGCACGAATAGTCACGAATAATTCATCTTCATTCATCTTCATTCGTGTAGATTCGTGCCGATTCGTGGCAGTCCTTCTTCCTTGGCTGGCGTTGTCGAGATCGCGCCGAGGTATGGTCTTCACCGCGCGCTATCCCAGGTATTGCCCGGCGGATGCCAGTGGATATCAGGGTGCTCGATCAAACCAGTGCCACATCCAATGTACGAGCCGGCGACCGCCTCGACGTGTGAGTCGAGAAAACAAATGTTTATCGTATTGTTGGGGTGGCGCGCCACCGGGTTGTAGCCGCTGCCGGCTTTGGATGGGAACACCGAGCAGTAATTTCCTGGCGCATCCGCGAATAGCACGAGGATTGACGTGTTGCCGACGCCGGTGATTTTGTCTGGATTGCCATTGTTCTGATCCACTTCCCAGACCGATAGCCCCATGTTCATGCCATAGGACCAGTAGTAGGGGCCGTTAAAGTCGCCGGCCCGCGGGCAGATCCAAATCGATTTGCTTCCCGGCCGCGCGATTTGATCGTCGTCGGCCAAGTCCACATAGGACTTCATCTTCATCATTGGCGGCAGCGCGTTAAACCAATCCGCCGGCCGGTCAATCCTGAAAGTCGGCCCCACGCCCTGCCCGCGTCGCGGCAGACAGCCGCCGTTTTGGCTTGCGTACATCTGCGTCGCCAAACCCCACTGGCGCAGGTTCGACTCGCAAACGACCGCTGCCGCGCAATTTCGCGCCCGTACCGCCATCGGCAGCAGAATCGACATCAGCAACACGATGATCCCGATGACGATCAGCAGCTCAATCAGCGTGAATCCCCGGCGTGCCGATCCCATGATGATTGCTTCCGTGAACCGTCGAAAGCCCACGTTGTATACGCGGCGATATAGCGCGTCAATGAACAATTCAATCTCCGAAAATACGAAATCCACCCCGAACCGACATGGTACGGGCCGAAACGGATACCCAAGCAAGAACGGGAGCGTCGAGTAGAGAAGAGGCGCAGTGATGTTTAGGCCAATGGCTTCCATTGTATCCGTTCTTTCGAACTTCGTGGCAGAGGGACATCAGGCCATGCATTCCGTTTCCTCTTCCCCCTCTAAAATTCCGTACGGCGGG
>DASRLH010000409.1:0-12477 GCA_035648595.1 Tepidisphaeraceae bacterium | reverse complement strand
TGGTAGCCGCGAATACCCCATCCGTGATACAACAGGCTTGTGGACATGAGTTTGTCTCCTTTCTGAAGCTTGGTAACTCCAGAGGAGACGGCCATGTCCATTTTTTTTCAAGCACTACCTACGCAAAAGCCGGAAGAACCTTGAAAAGAGCTTGTTCGCTGGCTTCGACAGGACACGATTCTGACGCGGTGGCGGCGCGTGCATCCAGCCGATTCCCGGTCACACTTCAGCATCTGTCTTCATTGAGCACAAAGCGGCGAGGACGCCGCTTCTACGTAGAAGCGGCGTCCTCGCCGCTTCACTACCGGTGAACCTATGAGCAACTACGCGGCGAATTGCAAAAAAACGCGCGTCGCAGGCGGCGGCACAAAGCGGCGCCGGGCTGCGCATGTTGGGATGATGCCTTAGACTTCGGCCAGCCGCGCCAGCCGGGAGGCGGCGATGCGGGCGATTGCGCAGGTGAGGTCGGCGGGGGAGACGGGCTTGGCCAGGTGGGCCTGGTAGCCGGCGGTCAGGGCGCGGAAGCGGTCTTCCTCGCGGGCGTAGGCGGTCAGGGCCAGGGCGGGGATCGTGCCGCCCTGGGCGGCGGGGGTTTCGCGCAGCAGGCGGATCAGGTCGTACCCATCGCGGTCGGGCATCGCCACATCGCTGACCAATACATCCGGCGGCCCCTGCTCGATTTTGTCCAGCGCCTCGCGCACCGAGCCGGCACAACTGACCGATGCGCCGGCGCGCGACAGGACGGCGGCGATCACCTCGCGGGCGTCGGGCTCATCATCGACGATCAGAATATTCAGGCCGTTAAGATCCGCGGATATGGGTTCCCCATCGGCATCGGTGTCGTCGCAGGGCTCGGCAGGTCCGGATTTCGCCGGCGCCGGAGCCGGGGCAATGGGCTGGGCCGTGTTGGAGAGCAATGGAAGATCGACAACGAAGCTGGCGCCCAGGCCTTCGCCTTCGCTGTGGGCCCAGACGGCGCCGCCGTGCAGTTCAACGATATGGCGGACGATGGTCAGTCCGATCCCCAGGCCGCCGTGCTGGCGCGTGCTGGTGGAGTCGGCTTGGCGGAAGCGGTCGAAGACGTAGGGGAGGAATTCGGGCGCAATGCCCCTGCCGCTGTCGGTGAATGTCATGCGAGCCTGGGCGCCGTGGCGGCCGAGGGTGAGGCTGACGCGCCCGCCGGAGGGAGTGAATTTCACCGCGTTGCTGAGCAGGTTCCAGGCGACCTGCTGCAGGCGGTCGGAATCTCCGCTGACCAATTCGCTGCCATTGGCCAAGTCCACCGACAGGGCGATCGACTTGGCATCCGCCGCCGGTCGGGCGGCATCGATCGCGGCAGCCAATACATCACACAGCGACACCGGCTGCACGCTCAGCCGCAGCTTGCCGGTGGTGATGCGGGAAACGTCCAGTAAATCCTCGATAAGCTTTGTCTGCGAGCGCGCGTTGCGCTCGATGACCTCAAGCCCGTGGCCGACCTGCTCGTCCAGCGATTCCATGCGAAGGAGTTGGGCCCAGCCGAGGATCGCATTCAACGGCGTGCGCAGCTCGTGGGAGAGCGTGGCCAGAAACTCATCCTTCACCCGATTGGCCTCGCGCTCCTGGGCGTAAAGGGTATTTTCGATGGCGATGGAAGTCATCTGCGCCAGTTGGGTGAGGATGGCTTCGTCGTCCACGGTGAATTCGCCATCGTAGCGGTCGGAGAGGTAGATGACGCCCATGGCGCGGTCGTCGGTGGCAGTGAGCGGGGCGGCAATCATGCCGTGGATGGGCGGCACATCCGCATCGCGCACGATCTGCCAATCGGGATGCCGATGAAGCTGCTCGTTGGTCATGCGCACGGCGCGGCGGCCGCGCGCCGCCTGAGTGCTGGCGCACGGGTCGAGGCGCAGCTTGCGGCCGCGCCAATCGGCATATTTTTCGGAGAATGAGCCGCACGCTTGTGTCGGCGGCGCGTGCAATGCGATGCCCTGGTGCGGGATGAACAGCGTAATGGCCTGATGGGCGCCGATGATGTCGCGGGCGATGTCGGCGACGGTCTGGAGCATGGCGGCCAGCGATCGCGCCGCGTTGATGGCCAATGCGCCGCTGGCGAGTTTTTGCAGTTGTGCGGCCCGGCGCTGCTGCAATTCGGCCTGCCAGCGGACTTCGCGGGTCTTGCGGTACAGATCGACGAAAACCGCGACCTTCGTGCGTAGGACTTCAGGAACCACCGGGGCGAGAATGTAGTCCACCGCGCCCAGCGAATAGCCGCGCGCGACGTGCAATTCATCGGCGAAGCTGGTGACGAAAATGATGGGCGTGTCGCGGGTGGCGCGGCGCTGGCGGATGAGCGAGGCGGTTTCCAGGCCGTCCATGCCCGGCATGTTCACGTCGAGCAGAATGACGGCAAATTCCCCTGCCAGCAGCGCCCGCAACGCCTGGCGCCCGCTGCCGGCGCGGACGAGGTTTTGGCCCAGGTCTTCCAGCACCGCCTCCAGCGCCAGAAGCTTGTCGGGGCGGTCGTCCACCAGGAGGATGTTGACCTTGGAATCCGTCATTCAGGTACATCAACGTCGAGCATTGTTGCCGCTGTCCTGCTCATGCCTCATGCGCGACAATATGCACAATGTATCACGGGCGTCCCGCCCAGTGCGTGTTACGGTTGCTTTGGCAGAAAAGCGCAACTGGCGGTATCCTCACCGTAGGCACGGGCGAGACGCCCGTGATACGTCGAGCCGTTGGACATTTCACCTGTACGCTAAAGCCAATCCACAATAGGCGGTGCAGTCGTGTTTGGCACGGCTGCACTCTGCGCTCAACGCCGGCAATTGGCAACCGAATTCCATCCGAATATTCCGGGCAGGCGTTAAAATCAATACTCCTTTCCCCGCAAATCACAATTTATCGGTACAACCAGACCCGCAGCAGCCCCAGCAACTGCTCGGTATCGACGGGTTTGGAGATGTAGTCGCTGGCGCCGGCCTCGATGCACTTCTCGCGGTCGCCTTTCATGGCCTTGGCGGTGAGGGCGATGATCGGCAGGGAGCGGAACTTGGCGAGTTTGCGGATGGCGCGCATGGTGTCGTAGCCGTCCATGTCGGGCATCATGATGTCCATCAGCACTGCGTCCATGTCGGCTTGCTCATGGAGCGTCTCGATGGCGGCCTTGCCGGTCTCGGCGGAGAAAATCTGGGCATCGTAGGGTTCAAGGATGCTGGTCATGGCGAAAATGTTGCGGATGTCATCATCGACCACCAGAACCTTCTTGCCCTTGAGCACCGTCGCCGCGCTGTGCAATCCGTCGAGCATGGCCCGGCGTTCGGTCGGCAGCACCGTGAGATCGCGATGCAGGAACAACGAGGCATCGTCGAGCAGCCGTTCGGGCGAGCGCACGTCGCGCAAAACGGTCGTTTGGCCCAGCCGCTTGAGGTGCAGTTCTTCCTTTTTCGTATACTCGCGCGTCGAGTAGACGATCAACGGCAGATCGCGCAGGCCGGCGCCTTCGCGGATTTCGTCCACCAGGTCAAAGCCGTTCACATCCGACAGGTCTGGATCGAAGACCACCAGATCAAACGGGCTTTCCTTGAGAATGGCCAGCGCCTGCGCGCCGGTGTCGGCGGTTGAGATTTCCGCGTCTTCACCGGCGACAATCTGCGCGATCTCCCTGCGGCGACCTTCATCGCCGCTCACCACCAGCACGCGCCGGGCGCGCGGCTCGGCAAACTTCTTGAAGAGCCCGAAGACGGCATCGAGCTCGTCGCGGGTTTTCACGGGCTTCACCAGCGCACCCATCGCGCCCATCCGCAGGCCGCGTTCGCGCTCTTCCTCGGTGGTGATGAGGTGGACGGGGATATGGCGGGTGGCGGCATCGTCTT
Source organism: Tepidisphaeraceae bacterium (assembly GCA_035648595.1). Classification (GTDB taxonomy): domain Bacteria; phylum Planctomycetota; class Phycisphaerae; order Tepidisphaerales; family Tepidisphaeraceae; genus RYN-428. The sequence goes on along the minus strand of DASRLH010000409.1, from coordinate 8,620 downwards.
TCAGGCGGTCGAGCACGCGCCAGCCGTCTATGTCCGGCAGATTGATGTCAAGCGTGATGGCCTGGGGCTTGAGGTTGCGGGCGGTGCTGATGGCCGCGCTGCCGCGCGATACCACCACGGCCTTGTACTGGTTCTCATGCGCCAGGTCGAGCAGGTAATGGGCGAAGTTGGGATCGTTCTCGACGATGAGAAGCACGTTGTCGCCGGGCTGGAGGTCCGCCGAATCGTCGTTGAACGGATTGGCGCTGGCGGCAGCCTCGGAAACGAGGCCCGGGCGGGTCGTGAGAGGCTGGTCGGGCGTGACGAGGATATGCTCGTTGACCTGCGCCGAGCGGCGCGGGACGCGCGCCGGCACATAGGACTGGGGAATGTAGAGCGTGAACGTGCTGCCCTGGTTGGGCGTGCTGGTGAGGCGGATTTCACCGCCCAGAAGCTTGGCCAGTTCGCGGCTGATGGCCAGGCCCAGGCCGGTTCCGCCGTACTTGCGGCTGGTGCTGCCGTCCGCCTGCTGGAAGGCCTCGAAAATGATCTGCTGCTTCTCGGGCGGGATGCCGATGCCGGTGTCGCTCACGCTGAAGGCGATGACTGCGCGGGCGCGGTTGAGGTTTTCGTTGTCCGATGACCAGCCGGTCGAGGCCTGATCCACCCGCAACGAGACCTGCCCGTTGTCCGTGAACTTGAACGCGTTGGACAGCAGATTCTTGAGAATCTGCTGCAATCGCTTGGCGTCTGTGTGGATGGCGCGGGGCAGTTCAGGCGACAAGTCGGCGTGGAATTCGAGCTTCTTGCTCTCGGCCACGTGCCGGAACGTGCGATCGACGTAATCGCTCAGATCGCGGAAGGTCACGTCGCCGATGTCCACGATCACCGTGCCCGACTCGATCTTCGATAGATCCAGGATGTCGTTGATGAGGGCCAGCAGATCATTGCCCGAGGAATGGATGGTGCGGGCGAATTCGACCTGGCGGGCGGTGAGGTTGCCTTCGCCGTTCTTGGACAACTGATCGGAAAGGATCAGCAGTGAATTGAGCGGCGTGCGCAGTTCGTGGCTCATGTTGGCCAGGAATTCGCTCTTGTACTTGGAGGTGAGGGCAAGCTGCTTGGCTTTTTCTTCCAGGGCCTGGCGGGCCTGCTCGACTTCCTTGTTCTTGCGTTCCACTTCCACGTTCTGATCGGCCAGCAGCCGGGCCTTGTCTTCCAACTCGGCGTTGGTCTGCTGCAACTCTTCCTGCTGCGCCTGCAACTCGCGGGCGAGCGACTGGGACTGCTTGAGCAAATCCTCGGTACGCATGTTGGCTTCGATGGTGTTGAGCACGATGCCGATGGATTCGCAAAGCTGGTCGAGGAAGGTTTCGTGCGTGGAATTGAACCGGTCGAAGCTGGCCAGTTCCATGACCGCCTTTACCTGGCCCTCGAAGATGATGGGCATCACGATGAGATTGAGCGGCGACGATTCGCCAAGCCCGCTGGTGATCTTGATGTAATCGGATGGCACCGCGCTGAGCAGAATCTTCTCCTTCTCCAACGCGCACTGCCCGACGATGCCTTCGCCGAGCTTGAATTTGTTGTCGATGTTCTTGCGTTCCTTGTAGGCGTAGCTGGCGAGCAGCTTGAGCATGGGATCATCGGCTTTCCCAGAGTCCATGATGTAGAAGACGCCTTGTTGCGCGGAGACCACTGGGGCGAGTTCCGACAGAATCAGCCGCCCCACCGTCAGCAGGTCTTTTTGGCCCTGAAGCATTCGGCTGAATTTGGCGAGGTTGGTCTTGAGCCAGTCCTGCTCGGCGTTCTTAAGCGTGGTGTCCTTCAGATTGCGGATCATCTCATTGATGTTGTCCTTGAGGGAGGCCACTTCGCCCTGCGCGGCCACGGCGATGGATCGCGTTAAGTCGCCCTTGGTGACGGCGGTTGCCACTTCGGCAATGGCGCGCACCTGGGTGGTGAGGTTGGCGGCAAGCTGATTCACGTTATCCGTCAGGTCTTTCCACGTTCCCGCGGCGCCGGGCACGTTGGCCTGGCCGCCGAGTTTTCCTTCGACGCCCACTTCGCGGGCCACGGTGGTTACCTGGTCGGCGAACGTCGCCAGCGTGTCGATCATGCCGTTGATCGTGTCGGCCAGTTCGGCGATTTCGCCCTTGGCGTCCACGGTCAGTTTGCGCTTCAGGTCTCCGTTGGCGACGGCGGTCACGACCTTGGCGATGCCGCGCACCTGGTTGGTGAGGTTGCCGGCCATGAAGTTCACGTTATCAGTCAGGTCTTTCCATGTGCCGGCGACGCCCTTCACCTCGGCCTGCCCGCCGAGTTTTCCCTCGGTGCCCACTTCGCGGGCCACGCGGGTTACTTCCGACGCGAAGCTGTTGAGCTGATCCACCATGGTGTTGACGGTGTTTTTCAATTCGAGGATTTCGCCGCGCACGTCCACGGTGATCTTTTTCGACAAGTCGCCGTTTGCCACGGCAGTCGTCACGGCGGCGATGTTTCTCACCTGGTCGGTGAGGTTGGACGCCATGAAGTTCACGTTGTCCGTCAAATCCTTCCACGTACCGGCGACGCCCGGCACGTTGGCCTGCCCGCCCAGCTTACCTTCGGTGCCCACCTCACGGGCCACGCGCGTCACTTCCGACGTGAACGCGCGAAGCTGGTCCACCATGGTGTTGATGGTGTTCTTCAGTTCCAGGATTTCGCCCTTCACGTCCACGGTGATCTTCTTGGACAAGTCGCCGGTTGCCACGGCCTTGGCCACATCGGCGATGTTTCGCACCTGCGACGTGAGGTTGCCGGCCATTGAGTTCACGTTGTCGGTCAAGTCTTTCCATGTGCCGGCGACGCCTTTCACTTCGGCCTGCCCGCCCAGCTTTCCTTCCGTGCCCACTTCGCGGGCCACGCGGGTTACTTCGGCAGCGAAGGACGACAACTGATCCACCATGGTGTTGATGGTGTTTTTCAATTCCAGGATTTCGCCCTTCACGTCCACGGTGATTTTCTTGGACAAGTCTCCGTTGGCGACGGCGGTAGTCACGGCGGCGATGTTTCGTACCTGGCCGGTCAGGTTACCTGCCATGAAGTTCACGGAGTCGGTCAGGTCTTTCCATGTGCCGGCCACGCCGCGCACGTCGGCCTGCCCGCCCAGTTTTCCTTCGGTGCCTACTTCTCGCGCCACGCGGGTTACTTCCGAGGCGAAGCTGTTGAGCTGATCCACCATGGTGTTGATGGTGTTCTTCAGTTCCAGGATTTCGCCTTTCACGGCGACGGTGATCTTCTTCGACAAGTCGCCATTCGCCACGGCGGTGGTCACGGCGGCGATGTTTCTCACCTGTGCCGTTAAGTTACCGGCCATCGAGTTCACCGAATCGGTTAAGTCTTTCCATGTGCCGGCGACCCCCTTCACGTCCGCCTGCCCGCCCAATTCCCCTTCGGTGCCCACCTCCCTTGCCACGCGGGTTACTTCCGCCGCGAAGCTCGATAACTGATCCACCATGGTGTTAATCACGTTTTTGATCTGTAGGATTTCGCCTTTCACGTCCACGGTGATTTTTTGCGTCAAGTCGCCGCTGGCGATGGCGGTTGCGACCTTGGAGAATTCGCGCAGCTGCACGGTGAGGTTGCCGGCCATGGAGTTCACGGAGTCGGTGAGGTCTTTCCACACGCCTGCCACGCCGCGCACTTCGGCCTGCCCGCCCAGTTTTCCTTCGGTGCCCACTTCGCGGGCCACGCGCGTTACTTCGGCGGCGAACGATGACAACTGATCCACCATGGTGTTCACGGTGTTTTTCAGTTCGAGAATTTCCCCCTTCACGTCCACGGTGATCTTCTTGGACAGATCGCCCATGGCGACGGCCTTGGTCACGTCGGCGATGTTTCGCACCTGGGACGTGAGGTTGCCGGCCATGAGATTGACGTTATCGGTCAGGTCCTTCCAGGTGCCTGCCACGCCGCGCACGTCGGCCTGTCCGCCCAACTTTCCTTCCGTTCCCACTTCGCGCGCCACGCGGGTTACTTCGGCGGCAAAGGAGGAGAGCTGATCCACCATGGTGTTGATGGTGTTTTTCAATTCGAGAATTTCCCCCTTCACGTCCACGGTGATTTTTTTGGACAAGTCGCCGCGCGCGACGGCGGTGGTCACGGCGGCGATGTTACGCACCTGCGATGTGAGGTTGCCGGCCATCGAGTTCACGGAATCCGTCAAGTCCTTCCATGTGCCGGCCACGCCTTTCACCTCGGCCTGGCCGCCGAGCTTTCCTTCGGTGCCCACTTCGCGGGCCACGCGCGTTACTTCCGAGGCGAAGCTGTTGAGCTGATCCACCATGGTGTTGATGGTTTGCTTGAGTTCGAGAATTTCGCCGCGCACGTCCACGGTGATTTTCTTGGACAAGTCGCCATTGGCCACGGCGGTCGTCACGGCGGCGATGTTACGTACCTGGCCGGTAAGGTTGGCGGCCATCGAGTTCACGGAGTCGGTCAAATCTTTCCACGTTCCCGACACGCCTTTCACGTCGGCCTGTCCGCCGAGCTTTCCTTCGGTGCCCACTTCGCGGGCCACGCGGGTTACCTCCGAGGCGAACGAACGAAGCTGATCCACCATGGTGTTGATGGTGTCCTTGAGTTCGAGGATTTCGCCCTTTACGTCAACGGTGATTTTCTTGGACAAGTCGCCATTGGCGACGGCGGTGGTGACGGCGGCGATGTTTCTCACCTGGGCCGTCAGGTTGCCGGCCATGCCGTTCACGGAGTCGGTCAAGTCCTTCCAGGTGCCGGCGACGCCCTTCACCTTGGCTTGGCCGCCCAGCTTACCTTCCGAGCCGACTTCGCGGGCCACGCGGGTTACTTCCGAGGCGAACGAGCCAAGCTGATCCACCATGGTGTTGACGGTCTTGGCGGTGCGCAGGAATTCGCCGGCCAGCGGTCGGCCTTCGATTTCCATCGCCATCGTCTGCGACAGATCCCCCTTGGCCACGGCGCCGATCACGCGGGCGGTTTCGCTGATGGGGTGAACCAGATCGCTGATCAGCGTGTTGACCGAATCCACCGAATCTTCCCAGGCGCCGGTGACTTCGCCCATCGAGGCGCGCTGGGAGATTTTGCCTTCCTTGCCGACGACGCGGCTGAGGCGCGCCAGTTCCTCGCTCATTCGCTCATTGAGCTCGATCACTTCGTTGAAGGCGTCGGCGATCTTGCCGTCCATGCCTTCCAGATCGATCGGAAGCCGCGCGGAGAAATCGCCTTTCTTAAACGCCAGCAGCGCCATGAGAAGCTGCGTCTTGTCGAGCACCGGCCCCTGATCGGCCTTGGCGGAAAGAATCGTGGAGATGGAAGGCTGGCCGGTCAGTGTTTCGCCTTTGCCCGATCCGTCGCGCGCGTCGCGGGCGCGATTCGGGATTGGATCGGCAATCCGCGGCGCGGCTTTGGCGGCGCGTTGGCCGTTGCCGTTGCCATTCTTCTTCGCGCCGTTTCCGTTGCCGTTGGACTTGAGGGCGTGCGCCGCGGGGGATTGCGTCTTCATTGCAAGGCTCCAGCAAATAATGCGTTTACAGACCCTGGGATTCGATTAGCTTTACGACCTGTGATTGGCGCGGTTTGGCGGGAAATGCATTTTCGCCCCGAACCGTGACAGCCCATCCCAAGGCCTCGCCTGCGAACCGCCGGGTGGACAATCCTCCATGATTGACTGGCTTTGAAACCCGGCCCGACAGGCGTTCGGGCGTCAGTATATCAAGGGGTGTGGGATTAAATAAAGGGGCGAAGTATTTTATATTCCCTCAACCACTCCAACCCCTTGACCTTGACTCGCATGCCCCAAAGAATCGCCCCATGCCCGCTCCCGGCCCCTTCATCGTCGCGGATTTGAATGTTCGCGGCGAACTTCAACTCAAGGCCGATTACCGATACGAGCAGCTTGAGCAAATCGAGGGGTCTGTTCCCATCATCGCGCACTTGTCGGCCCACCTGTGGAAAACGCCCGAGGAATTTGAAACCACGCTGCCAGGCGGCCGATCGGATATGCGTCTGCGCTGGCGTTCCTCGGCCCCCACCGCCGGCATCGCCACGTTGCGCAGCGATGGGCAACTGGCGTCCCTGAGCCTCCTCGCCACCGGCATCGACCCGGATGCCGACAGCATTACGCTGCACGCCTTCCAGCGCCATCTGCTCCGCGAATGGCACGACACCGGCACCGAGCCGGCGTTCGCCCTGCTCAATCTCGACCAGCGCCCGCTCATCGCCACCATCAATTTCCAAAGCCCCGCCGCGCCCGGCGACCAATTTTTGGTCGCCCTCGCCGACCGCTGCTTCGCGGCGGCGTATTTTCGATTTCACCAACTCGCGTAATCCAATCGCGGCATTTTCGTAGGGTTCGCTTCAGCGAACGCAGCTTCCAGGATAGCGCGTTTCCCGCTCGCTAACCCGGATTATTCACCACGAAGTCACGAAGGCACTCAGAGCGGGCGAGCCCGCAACCCAAAGAAAGAGGGAAACCACGAATGGACGCGCGCTTTGAATTTTCCGCTTTCCTGCTTTCGAATTTGTTTCGGATTTCGTGCTTCGGATTTCGGATTTTCACCTTTCACTTGGCTTGCGGGCGCAGCCTGCGCTCAGTGACTTCGTGCGTTACCGTCCCTTTCGCGCAGACGGCTTGGCCGGCTGCTCCTTCCTCCGCTTTTCGTCCAACTTTTGCTTCTCCACCCATGCCGAGTAGTTGCCTTCAAAATCCACGATGCCCGGCGGCTTGAGCACCCAAAGCCGATCGACGCAACGGTCGAGAAAGTAGCGGTCATGGCTGACGCACAGGATGGTTCCCTCGAACTCGCCCAGCGCCGCCTCCAGGGCTTCGCGGGAGGCGATGTCCAGGTGATTGGTCGGCTCGTCGAGCACCAGCACGTTGGGGCGATCCGCAAGCAATTGCGCCAGGCGGACGCGGGCCTTTTCGCCGCCGCTGAGAAGCTCGATGCGCTTTTCCAGATCGTCGTTGCCGAACAGCATCAAGGCGAGCACTTCGCGGACGGCCTTGTCGTTTATGATCCGGCCTTCGTGGATCGCATCCATGAGCGTGTGGTGGGCCTTGAGCATGTCGAGGCGTTGGTCGTAATAGCCGATGGTCAGGTTCGCGCCCCACTTGATGGCGCCGCCGTCCGCGGGCTGTTCGCTCATGAGCACCTTGAGCATGGTGGTTTTGCCTGAGCCGTTGGGCCCGATGATGCCGATGCGCTCGCCGCGGGCGATTTCCACCGACACGTCTTCCCAAAGTTTGACGCTCTCGAATGCCTTGCTGAGCTCGCGGACTTGCAGCACGCGGTCGCCGGCGCGCTGGGTGGTGTTGAGCGAGAGGTTGATCTTCTGCTGGACGCCGACGCGTTGGACGACGTCGCCGCTTTCGAGCAGGCGTTCGAGGCGGCGTTCGCGCCCCTTGGCTTCCTTGCTGCGCTGGCCGGCGCGGAATCGGCGGATGAACTCCTGCTGCTTTTCGATGTCCTTCTGCTGCAATTCGTAGGCGCGCTGTTGCGTGGCTTCGTGCAGGGCGCGCTGCTCGACGTACGCCGAGTAGTTGCCGGGGTAGCTGTCGATCTGGGCGCGGTTGAGCCAGACGATGCGCGTGGCCAGGCGGTCGAGCAGGTAACGGTCGTGCGAGACGATAACGACGGCGCCGTTGAAGTCCGAAAGATATTTTTCAAGCCATTCGATCGCCGCCAGATCCAGGTGATTGGTCGGCTCATCGAGCAGCAGCAGATCCGGCTCGGAAAGCAGAAGTTTGCTCAACGCCAATCGCGAGCGCTGGCCGCCGGACAGGACAGACACTTTTTGTTCCCACGTCTCGCGTCCCAGGCCGACGCCCAGGAGGGTGGCTTCCATCTTGTGCTGGAAGACGTAGCCGCCGGCGATGTCAAATTCATGTTGTACGGTCTGGTAGCGTTCAAGGATTTTCTCCAGCGCCGCCCCGGTGGCATCCGCCATGCGATGCTCCAGATCGCGCATGTCGTGGGCGAGTTGATGAAGCTGGGCGAACCCCAGCTCGGCTTCGTCCAGCACCGTGTTCTCCGGGTCGAATTGCGGGTTCTGCACCAGATACCCGACGCGCGTCCCCCGGCTCACGGAGACGGAGCCCACATCCGGCTGCACCTGCCCCATGAGCATTTTGAAGAGCGTGGATTTGCCCGAGCCGTTGGCGCCGATGAACCCGACGCGCTCTTTTTCAAAGATCGCCAGGTCCAGTTTCTCGAACAAGACTTGCTTGCCGAAATGTTTCTCGATATTGCTGAAGGATGCGATGGCCATGATTTGGGTGAGGCTCGAAAGACGAAGAGAAAACAACCACGGAGACACCGGGGCACGGAGGCGCATTCGAGGCGAGGCGCAACTCTGTGAGAAAGGATAAGACCTGACAGTTAATTCTTTACCGGTCAAGCGAGCGAGTCGGTTTGGTCGAAAGCGCCTCCGTGATTCCGTGCCTCCGTGGTGGAATTTTTTTCGCCGGAAAATAGAGGAGGCCGCATCGCGAGTGCGGCCTCCTCGTTAGATTCCAGGAATCAGGTGGATTGGGGATTAGTAGCGTTTGCCGCCGCCCCCGCCGCCGCCGTAGCCGCCGCGGCCACCGCCGCCGCCGCCACTGCTGCCGCCGCCGTAGCCGCCT
>DASRLH010000408.1:0-23018 GCA_035648595.1 Tepidisphaeraceae bacterium | reverse complement strand
GTGGGGTGGGGGCATGTTGCGCGGGGTGACAGCAGCTGTTGCGCGCGGTGATTGCTCGCCGGTTTCTTGCCACTCGATTCGCATCCGTTATAACTACCGCTCCAGACGGCGCGACGCCTGGGCGGCGGCTTTTGATCCATGTATGGCAAGCGAGGACGAAACGATGAAAACGCTCAATGTGGGTTTGATCGGTTACGGCTTCATGGGCCGCACGCATTCAAATGCGTATCGCAGGGTGGGAAACTTTTTCGACCTGCAATATATGCCGGTGCTCAAGGGGGTCTGCGGGCGGGATGAGGCGAAGCTCACGGAATTTGCCGGCAAATGGGGCTACGAATCGACGGAGACCGATTGGCGAAAACTCGTCGAGCGCAAGGACATCGACGTGGTCGATATCTGTACGCCCAACAACACCCACAAGGAAATCGCGATCGCGGCGGCGAAAGCCGGGAAGGCGATTTTGTGCGAAAAGCCGCTGTCGATGAACGCCGCCGAGGGGCTGGAAATGGTGCAGGCGGCAGAGCAGGCGAAGGTCGCCAACATGGTCTGGTACAACTACCGCCGCGTGCCGGCGGTCACGCTGGCCAAGAAGCTGATCGACGAGGGAAAGCTGGGGCGGATATTCCATTACCGCGCGAACTTTTTGCAAGACTGGACGATCAGCGCGGATTTGCCGCAGGGCGGGACGGCGCTGTGGCGGCTGGATGTGAACGCCGCCGGCTCGGGCGTCACCGGCGATCTGCTCGCCCACTGCATCGACACCGCGCTTTGGCTCAACGGCTCAATCGCCAACGTCAACGCCATGACCGAAACTTTCGTCAAGCAGCGCAAGCACAATCTCACCGGCAAGATGGAGCCGGTCGGCATCGACGACGCCTGCATGTTCTTCTGCCATTTCAACAATGGCTCGCTGGGCCTCTTCGAATCCACCCGCTACGCCCGCGGCCACAAGGCGCTCTATACGCTGGAAGTGAATGGCGAAAGGGCGTCGCTAAAATGGGATCTGCACGACCTGCATCGGCTTGAATACTTCGACCACGCCGACGAAGGCCAGCTTCGCGGCTGGCGCTCGATTCACGTCACCGACAGCGATCATCCGTACATGAGCCACTGGTGGGTGCCGGGCTTGCAGATCGGATATGAGCATACGTTCGTACACCAAGTCGCCGACTTTCTCGAAGGCCTGGCCAGCGGCAAGCCGGCGCATCCGACGTTCCGCGACGCCCTGGAAACGCAGGCGGTGTGCGACAGCGTGCTCAAGAGCGCGAAGACGGGGTGTTTTGAGGAGGTGCGGACGCCCGGATGATTGTGCGCAAAAGCACTCGGCGGGGCTTGCGTTCACCATCCAAGCGATGGGTGAAAATCCGAAATCCGAAGCACGAAATCCGAAACAAATTCAAATGCAGGAAAAGCGGAAAATTCAAAGGGCGGCGTCCGTTGGGTTCATTTTTGAAGCCGTCTTCCTCACGTTATGAGCTTGTCGCCGACTCCCGATGAGAACGTAGAAGCGGCGTCCTCGCCGCTTTCTTTCTTCCACCAAGCCCGCACAAACCCAAGCGACGAGGACGTCGCTCCTTCTTCCAGTGAATGTGACACACGCGCCGGCTCACCAGGCCCGTGATATGGACCGATGGATGTTGGAGGCATAACTCGGGCGTCCGAAGGCGAATCGCGGAAAGAACGGCGTCCTTACGCCGCGCGAGCCCCGGAACGTCTCAAAACCTTGGAATGGCCCGCCGGTGCCCCGCGCCCCACTGTTTTCCGTTACACGCCCGATGGTCGCGCCCCACTTTGCCGCGCCTTGTGCATCCGATCACACCGTTACGCCACGCCTTCTTTCGCCTCGAATTCTGTTCGGGGGGGTGGGCAGCCGTAACCTTCTGTCAAAACCCAACTTCCAAACAAAAATGTAAACTTTCTGCCTATAGTATAGAGGACCATGTTTTTTTGTAGCGCTCACGCTGGCGTTCTCCGGCGGACGCAAGACGCAATACCGCTACAGTTGGTCAATCCGCCATACACCCATGGTGCGTCTCTCGGGCCCGCCATCGCCATCATTGATCTCCTTGATGGGCGGAGGCAGATTAAAAGGCGGCAGGCAGAGGTTGAGCGGCCTCGACCCGCCGGTCGCGATGTCGATGTTCAATTTGACTTTTGCACAAGTTGAGGCAATGAAGTACCGGCAGCGGCTCCTCTTCGCGTTCTTCAGAACCGCCGACACATCGTTCAAGGACAGGTGGCGAAGACAATCCCGGCAGAAAAGTGCGTCCGCCTCCGGCAGCGGTTCGGATAAAATGTTGAGAACGAAAAAACTTCGCGAATCGTTCGCGTATTCCCTCTGAAGCCTCTCGATCATTTCCGGGACGATGTCTGCTCCGATGTACCGATCGACGCCCAGATGCACCCGCCTCATCCAATTGAAATCCCCACAGGGGGCATCCAGAAAAACGCGTACGCCCAGTTCGGCCAGAAAGCCCGGCAACGCCCCTCGAAGCGGCTGTGTAAACTCCAGGGTCGAGCCATCCCCCGACGCGGATTCCGCGCTGCGCCAGCCCTTATTTTGGTAAATCGACGTGAAAACCTCCTGCGCGCTCCTGCCCATCAGCGCACGCTCCTGACGCCGCGTTGCTGGGATGCACGCCTTCACGCCTTCATAGAGACGCGGAAAACGGATTTTCAGGCTCATTTTTATGGTGCGGAGCTTGGACATTCGTCTCCTGGGTTTCAAAAATCGGGCCATCGGGTGGGCCACGATAACAATCTTTCAACATGGCAGATAAACCAAAGAATGTTAAATCTTTGCATAATTAAGGGGCGCGAGCGTTTATAAGTGATCCTCGCCATTTGAGGCTCTGCTCATCAATTCGACGAGCTCTTTGGCGTTTTTGCCAATGACGAATTTGTCAACGAAAGTGCGCTGTGCCGCGAGCTTCATTCGATCGCGCCGCTCGGCGGGAAGGTCCAGCCACTTCTTCAGGTTCGATATCGTGCCTTCCAGGTCATCGTTTTCGACGATGCCCGCGCCGCCCGTCTCGATCTCCTGCCAGATGTTCACTTTGTTGGAGATGAGCACCGGCGTGCCGCAGGCCATCGCCTCGACGACGGCGATGCCGAAGTTTTCGCTGTGGGAGGGGAGGATGAACGCCTCGGCGGCGCGCAGCGCGCCCCACTTGGCCGCGCCGTTCAGCATGCCGACAAAATGCACGCGATCACCCACGCCCGCCTGCTGGGCCAGCTCCCGCAGGGACGGCACCGATCCTTCCTGATCCGGACCCGCCATCACCAGTTCAAGAGCCGGATCGCGCGAGCACACTCTGGCGAACGCGAAAATCGCCAGGTCGCACCCTTTCTTGGCGTGAATCCGGGACAGGAACAGGATCAGCCGCTTGCCGGCGAGGTGGGGGAATGCATCGAAGAAAGCCCGGCGGCTTTGCTCGACATCGTCGGCGGGGGGCTTTATCCCATAGCGCCACTCAATCTCCCGAACCTTGTACAGCCAAAAGGACTCGCGCGCCAAGATCCGCTCGTCGGCTGACGTGAAGATCACGCCCGCCGCGTCGCGAAGCACGCGATACTCGGCCCAGGGCCAGTAGAGCCACTTCTTCAAGTGCTTCAACGGATAATGCCGCTTGAACCACGGATCCAACGCCCCATGAACAAAAACAAAGTACGGCAGCCGGCCCCGCAGGGCGCGCCAAGTGCCGAAACTCTGGTACTGCCAGATCCCATGCACGATCACTGCGTCGAACCGCCCGCAGTTGGCCCGCAGCCAGGGGACCAATCGTGGGCAGTAGCGGTACGGAGCGCCGCCCAACTTCCCGTACGTGGGCCCCAGTTGGATGAACTCCACCCCGGGGATCGCGGGAAGTGGAGCCTCGCCGGGGGCGTCAAGAGTGACTATTGAGACCGAGTGGCCAAGCGCGACAAGTGACTCGGACAATCCGGCGAGGCCGGTTACCGGGCCGCCGTAGCCCTGATCCAATGTTCCTATGATGTGTAGCAGGCGCATCAGTGTAGTGTTAGACCGCGATTCTTTTGGCCGAGCGCGCCTGGAATAACCTGTCGAGGGCCGCCATCAAAGCCACCGTGATTGCAATGGCTATGCGGACCTGCCCGCTGAATGGACTGAACAGAGCATCCCACAGGGACCATGTAAGAATGACGACTACCAATCCCGTTGCAGGACCGAGTTCGAGTTCGCTGACGAGCCGCCGCAGCCATACGCATATACTCACTATCAGGTAGCAGAAGAACGGAATGCCCAGAATGCCCGCCTCAACCCAGGCTTGCATTATTTGCGAGTGAGATGGAATTAGGTCCCGCTCTTCTTGGCGCAGCCACCATCGGTGGCCCACATGCAGACTCATCGCGCGAATGTACTCGTCGGCTAGCGCTCTGTCCCTTGGCCACGATCCGTAACCCAAGAGTGGGCTGGCGACGATTGCCTCCATGGAGAACTTCATCCGCATCAGCCTGTCATAGTTCGACTCATCTTGCCGTTCCATGACTTGTGAATTCTGGTTGACAAGGACCAAAATGATCGTGGTCGTGGAGACGCACAATAAGGCACTCATCAAAACCCAAACTACGGGGCCCTTGAGGCGAACGCCGATCACCATTTCCACCGCTGCCCCAGCCACGCAAAATCCTGCGAGAGACCTGTAGTCGAGGACGAAATTCGATGCCGCGAATAGCATGAGGAAGAACACCCGCAGTTTTTTCGAATTCACCGTGCAAAGGATGCAGCTTCCAAGAAGCGTTGAGGGAATTGCGTAGCCGAGTTTCCAGTTGGAAACGATATTCAGACCTTCAACACCACAGTACACTAGACCACCGACGGAATATCCAACGACGTACCATACCAGGGTGGATAGGCCACGTCGCGCAAATAGGCCCATTGCGGCGATATCCGTACCTAAAAGCGCGACGCGCCCCCAACCGCGGAGGTAATCCGATGGCGGGGTGCCACGCGCCGCGTCGGCCAGCACCATGCCGGTGGCCAACATGCAGAGTAAAATTAGAAAGAGCTTAACGCGCCTTCCAAGTCGGCTGCGACCGGGCGCGCTGGTTAAATAGCTTGCCGCCAGGAAGATGAAAAGCAGGATTTCCCCGGCGAAAAGATCGCCGACAATCTTTATCACGAATGGGGCGAGAGCGCCGCAGAGGGCTGCGAAAGGCTTGACACGATCGAAGGGCGGCGTCCCGGGTGAGCGCGTCGCGGTAGGGGCACGGATTACAGGGTTGGCGGCGCGCGGTTGCGTCATGCTCAAACGCTTTGCGCGTGCGCTGGGCTGCGCTGGCAGAAGCATGCCGCGCCTTCCCGACCTTGTTTCCGCGGGAGTTGGATCTTTCATCGGTCTCCATGCTCCCAGTTATTGCACGGGTAGCTTTTCCGATACGGTGCATCGCCCGAATATTGGGCCGCGCATGAGCCGTTCTGCCGCATCCCGCCAATTTACCAGAAGCCGGCGCGCGCGCAGGGCTTGCCTTATCAATTCGTCCCCTGGGCGTTTCGGCCGACCGATGACCCTGCGAAATACACGTTCGGAGTATTCGGCGTATAGGCCGGCGAGTTTTCCAGTGCCCGTGATGCTCTGGCCATGCAACCGGTAGCAACTGAGGAATTCATTGATGCAGCCGAAACGGGCGCCTTGCTCGGCCATATCGACCCAAAGTTCGCCGTCCCAGCAACAACGATTGATTGGATTGAATCCACGGGTTCCCTGGAAAGCTTCACGCCGAAAGAACGTCGAGGGTTGTATGACGGAACTGATGCGGTACGCGGCGTCTCGGAGCGAAAAGCGGTCGGTGAACGTCTTTCGCAGGACGCGATCATGCTCGTCGATAACATGGGCGTTCCCGGATACCACGTCGATATTCGGATGCGATTTGAGGTGGGCGGCGACCTTTTCCAGCGCGCCGGGCAGCAGAGTATCGTCAGAATTGAGGAATCCGAATATATCCCCGGTGGCAAGCACGAATCCCTTATTGAGACCGTCCGCGGCTCCTTTGTCTGGTTCAAGAATAGTCGTCGCGAGGTTCGACGAGTATCGCTTGATGACCTCCCGACTTCCGTCGGTCGAGCCAGGATCGACAATAATGTATTCCAGATCATCGTAGCCTTGCGCCAGAACGGATTGGATCGTCCGCTCCACAAATGCGGCCTGGTTAAAGGAGACAGTGACGATACTGATCCGCATGGTTCGCAGTCCTCAACCGGGGTGGTCGGAGCCAGGAGCTATTCGGCGTTATGCCGTGCCGCCGGGAATCCGAGGGCCCGTAGGCCTCGCCGGACTACCGACGCAAAGCATTCCCCCTGGCAAATCGCTAAAAACGCTCGACCTCGCCCCGACGACCGTCCCCGCCCCGATCGTGACACCCGGTCCCACGAACACATCAGTCGCGATCCACGCCTCCGCCCCTATCGTAACCTTCCGATCGAAGATGTCGAACGTGGGGACCGTGTGATTGTGGCTCGCCGCACAAATGTAGGAGCGCTGCGAAATCACGGCATTCGCGCCAATCTCGATTTCACCCAAGCTATACAGAACAACGTCGTCGCCTATCCAAGCGTAGTCGCCGATGCTCACCTTCCACGGATAGGCGACCGTCGCTGAGGGGCGCAGGATCACCGCCTTACCGATCTTCATTCCGAAAAGCCGGACAAGAAACCGCCGCCATGCGTACATAAACTGAGGTGACCAGGCAAACAATGACCCTTGCACGAGCCACCAGAGTTGTACCATCCACCCCGGTCGTCCGCGAAAGTTGGCGGGGAGGCGAAACCGCGAGAGGTCTTGGTACAACGCTGTCTCCTTGGATTTCGTCGCAACCCCGCTCATCGGCCTCTCCACGCAAATCATACTGTCCGACGGGTGCCGCGCACGAGTTCAAGTACCAATTCGAGTCCGGAGTTGGACCATAGTGCGCCACGCTTGCAAGCCTATGGCTTGATTGCCGCAATTAAACGGGTATGGCCTCGCCAGCCACTTCCGGTTCCGGCAGCGATGGATTCCGGTTCCTTTGAGCCGAATAAAGCTGAGTCGGCTTCTGTACGACGCGCCAGAGAATTTGTTCAAATTGGTCGCCGATGATATTGGTGTGGAAGCTGGCTTCGGCGTATCTGCGGCCGGAGTCGCCGCAGCGTGCCCGGAGGCGGTGATCGCCGATGAGCCGCTCGGCGGCGGCGATAAACGCCGCCGGGTCGGAGGGGCTGGCGACAAGACCGGCCGCCGCGGCGCGGACGGTGCGGGCGGCGAGGTTGTCGCTGGGGACGCCCAGCAGGATCGCGCGCCCCGCGCACAGGTAGGCCAGCACCTTGCTGGGGACGGAGAACGCGCTGGCTTCGGGTTCGAGGACCGACGTGAGCACGTCGGCGGAACCAAGCATTTCGGGAAGCTCCTCGAACGGCTGGAAGGGAAAGACCAGCAGATTATCCAGGCCGTTTTGGGCGGCGGATTCCTTGAGCCAATCCGCGCTGGCGCCCTCGGAGGCGACCACCACGCGGACATTGTCTTGGCTCTTGAAGCGTTGGGCGAGCGCGAGCAGCAGGCCGGGGTTGTGCTTCATTGCCAGCGTGCCGGCGTAGAGAATGACGGTTTTGTCGGCGAGGCCGTGGCGGCGCGACCAGGGATTGGACTTGGGCATCTGCGGAAGGTCGGCAATCGGGGCCCAGTTGGGGATGCAGGTGATGCGCTCGGCCGCCACCCCCCAGGCCCGCATCTGGGGGCGGAAGGATTCGGTGATCAGCACGACGGCGTCGCTTTTGCGCAGCGAGCGGCGGTCCAGCCACATGTAGTAACGCCCGATCATCGCCCCCACGATGGGGAGCTTTCGGCGGAGAATCTCATACGCGGCAACGCCCTGCAGGTCCTGCACCCAGGTGACCGTGCGGATCCCGGCGCGGTTGCAGTAACGGATCAGGCGGTTCTGGATTTCGCTTGGAGTGGTGGCGCAGATCACCACATCCGGCTGGTGCAGCTCCACGAGCTCCAGAAGCCGCCGGCCATGTTCCGACTCCTGCCGCCGCCGCTTCAGCAGCGCCCGCTTGACAATCGGGCGAGCCAGCTTGATTGGCTCGAAGCTCAAGGTATCGGGATCGCCCGGCGAATGGCGCAGCACGCCTTGGGGGGTTTGGACGGATGCCGAGAACACATGGACCAGCTCATGCCCGCGCCGTGCCAGTTCGCGGCTCAACTGGGCGATGAACGCGTGGCCCCCGAAATCGTGAAGTAAAATCTTCATAACAACACACCTTCTCGAATACTCCTGTCCGGTGGCGCTGGCCCATCCTTGGGCACGCCGGACCAAACGCGCGCCTAGCCCAACTGCTCGATTGGCTCACCCGCCGCCAGCACGTCGCGCAGGCGCAGGGGTTTGGGCCGGACCCTATTCGCGGCGGCTGGGGAGCCGGCCGCATCCCGGCTGCCCTGGCCACCGGCAATGGATGCGAGGTTGTGCTCGTCGATGAGGCGGGAGAAGAGCTTTATCCGCACCGCCGCCGACTCCAGCGCGCCCGCCGCCGGCACCTCGATCAGCGCCCGCGCAACTCCCGCGGCGCGGCGCTGCGGGACGGGAATTTCCGCGCAGAGCGTTTGCGCGGGTGCGCTTCCCACGATGCGGGAAATCCAGCGGTGGAGCTGTATGCCGCCCGTGCGATCACTGGCCCGGAGCGTAAGGCTTGCAAAGCCAAGCAGCCCGGCGGCATCTCCCAACGCCTTCCACCATTCATCAAACGACTGCGCGTTGCGGAGACGCAGCTGACTTGCCTCAAAATCGATCCGGCATCGGCGCTGGTCGCGGGACATCGCGCGGTTGCGCCGCACCGCGGCCAAAACCTGCGAAAGGTTCAGGCAGCCCGCGAAATGAAACAGGCCCAACAACAATGCGATAATGACCAGCGTCATAACCCCCGCGACGGCGGGGCTGGCAAACAGAAAGAGCGCGGACGCAATGAGCGTTCCGACCAGGGTGACGCCATGGAGGACAAGCACGGCGTGGCGGTGTGGAATGCCGGCGTCCATCAGCCGGTGATGAATGTGCCCGCGTTCGGCGGCGAAGATGGAGCGGCGCTCAACCACCCCGCGACGCACGAACGTCAGTACGGCATCGAGCAGCGGGATTCCCAGCGCGACGGCCGGCAGGGCCAACCCCATCACCGGCGCCTTCGCGGTCGCCATGACGCTGGCGCCGGCGATGGAGAACCCGAGAAACATGCTGCCGCCATCGCCCATGAAGATGCGAGCGGGGTGCATGTTGAAAAAGAGGAACGCGGTCAGGCTGGCCAGCAGCCCCATGCAAACAATCACGAGCAACGGCTGGCCCGTGGTGGCCGCGACGAGCGTCAGGGCCCCACACGCCACGGCGGAGATGCCGCCGGCCAATCCATCAAGGCCGTCGATGAAATTGATCGCCACGGACACCCCTACAACCCACAGAATCGTGACGGGCCATGCGAATGCCCCCAGATGCAATGTCCCCAGTGATCCCAGTGAGAGCACCTCAAGCCGGATGCCGGACTGACACAAAAGCAGTGCCGCTCCGATCAGGCTTGCGAGTTTGAGTTTTGCCGAGAGTCCCCAAAGATCGTCAAGAAATCCCACCAAAAAGACCGCTGCCGCGCCAAGCCCCAATGCCGCGAACCGCGCCCGCTGGGGCCAGAAGTCGGCCCCGGGCGACAATAAAATCGCGGCGACGATGCCGCCGGCCGTGCCCACCAGGATGGCCACGCCGCCGATGCGCGGGATTGGCGTAGTATGGATCTTGCGCGCATCGGGTGCGTCGACCAGCTTGACCCAATGCGCGAAATACACCAGAAGCGGCGTCAATAGCGCCGCAACGCTCATCGCAACAAAATATGCGAGAATTGCTGGTGTCATTTTCTCTCCACAACATCCGTCGCCCCCTCAATGTCCCCTAAACGCCGGCGTCCGGGCGACCCCTACAAATCGTTCATTCCTGGGCCACGAAATCCGGCCGGAGGCTCAGGTTGCCGATGAGCTGTTTTGCCGCGTCCTCGCCTGGCCGCAGGTGCAGGCAGATGCGTGCCTCGTGAACGGCTTCCATGGTTCGGCCCTGCTTGCTCAGCAGGTACGCCAATTCCAGATGCCAACTCGGTTCGCCGTAGTTTTTTTCGACGGCGCGTTTGAAGTATTTAGTGGCGGCGGGCAAGTCTTGTTGTTGCTGGCAAAGCCTCGACATTTCATACAGCGTCCAGTTCGAGGCGTCGTCGGGGGCGCCCTGGGCATTTAGTTCCTTGGCAGCCTGGGCGAAGGCTTTTTGGGCGGCGAGGGTCGCCGGCTGCTTGTTGTCGAGCGTCTCAAGGGCGCGGCTGACGGCGAGCAGGCGATCCACATTTCCCCTGGCCAGTTCCACGGCCAGGTCTGGCCGGTTGGCCTGGCCAACGTAGGCGGCGACAATTTCGGGGAACATGGCCGGGGCGAGCGTGAGGCAGCGGCGGAAATGGGCCAGCGATTCGTCCCATTTCTGTTGAGAAGTATCCACCAGGCCGGCGGAAAAGCAAACGTCCGGATGATTCGGATAAAGCCGATAACCTTCACGCACGCGATCGGCGCCCCGGGGTTCATTAAGCGTAAAGAACTCAAGCTGGCCGGCCAGCGAGCAGGCGGCGCCGAACGTCGGACACAGGCGGCGGGCCAGTTGCAGTTCAGCCACAATACGCCGCACCTGCTCGAGTTGTTCGGGGAGCAGTCCCGCGTCGGCGGCCGCGCCATCGACAGGCCGGCTGACGGCATACCAGCGGTAGCAGTTAAGGGCGTACTGATAGCGAACGTCATCCGGGACCGCGCGAGCGGCGGCCTGGGCGTCCGTTAAGAGCGCGATGTAATCCTCGTCGCTGCCGTGCCAATTCTGCTCCTGAAGCCGGGTGGCGATGACGCCGGCACGGTCCCAGTGGACCGAGGCGCCCAGTACCGTCGCGCTGCCAACCAGAGCCCAGGCGAGTGCGGCGACAAGGCCACCGGCCGGCAGGGTCCAGCCCAGAGTTCGCCAGGGGCTTGTGCGGGCGCGGGCAGGCCGCGACGGCTCGGATATCACTTCGGGTGAATCATGGGCTTGATCGTTGCGACGGCGGCCGATACGCGAAAGGTTGACCAATAATCCGCAGGTGATTGCCGA
This sequence comes from Tepidisphaeraceae bacterium, assembly GCA_035648595.1. Lineage (GTDB taxonomy): Bacteria > Planctomycetota > Phycisphaerae > Tepidisphaerales > Tepidisphaeraceae > RYN-428. The sequence goes on along the minus strand of DASRLH010000408.1, from coordinate 11,882 downwards.
CAGGACCGCAACGGCAGGGAGATGCTGGCCGAAGTCGGTGAAGCTGTTGAGCAGGACCGCGAGAAACCCAAATCCAAGCCCGAACGCCGCGAGTTGGATGCCGTGCCGGGCGTGGCGGGTGGCGCGGACGAAGTGGAACCAGATCATCGCCACGAATGCGACAACCAGCAGAAGACCCGCGGCGCCGGTCTCCTCGGCAAGCTGGAACCAATCGCTGTCGGCGTATTCGCCGATCTTGGGATCCGTGGACCGATCAAACATCGGATAAATGTATTGGTGCGTTCCCAACCCCGTTCCCACCGCCGGGAACTTCGTCCAGATATGGGCGATGTCCTTGTAGGTTTGAAAGCGGCCCGACGACGGATCGGCGCGGTTGTACAGCGTGGTGAGGCGGTCGCAGACGGCGTCGAAGCCGCCATAGAGCAACGTCCCAAAAACCAGAAGCGCCAGCACGCTGACCAGCCAGGCTTGCGCGCTGGCCCCGCGCCGCCATGCGAGCATCAACACGGTGAAGACCGTGGCGGCGAGCATCGAAAGCATCCCGCCGCGGCTCATGGACAGGAACAGGGCGGCGCCTGAAAGCACGATCATCGCCGCGAGCAATCCGACGATCCGAAACGCGGGGCTGCTGGCCGCCTCCACGAGATCGCCCATCGTCCGATCGGGCGCGCCGAGCAAGAGGCGGTTGGCCTGGCGAAAATCGTCATATTTCAACAGGAGCAGTCCCAGGGCCGCGCCGATCGAAAGGTTCATGAACTGGCTGAAATTGCTGTAGTTGACGAATGGGCCGCACACGGCGCGATATTGGCTTGGGATAACCCAATAGATCAACTCTGTTTTCGAGAGGTCCTGGAGAAGCGCCAGGACGGCAACCGCGCCGCCGATCAGTGCGATCGCGCCCAGCAAGCGGCGGATTTGCGCCGGACGGCGATAGACCTCAATAATGGTCACGAATACCGTGATGGCAATCAGGACGATGCGCAGGTCATGACGCGTTGCCGGTGGGTAGAAGCTGAGCGTCAGCGACTTCCAAATCGCCGCGGCGTTTGGCAGGTCGGCCAGAAGACGTTGGTGGGTGGCCAGGGTTTTAGGCGAGATCGCACCGATCCATGCGGCAGGCAGAGGCAGCAACTGGGCGGCAACAAGTACCGCGAAAAGGAGAACCGGAATCAGCAGCCCGATCGCCGGGCGCGGCCCGACCGCCGCACCGCCAAATAGCCAGCGGCAAACCAGCAACAACGCGATCAGGAGGACCGCCGCCAGCGTAATGGTTTCACTCCAGGGCGCTACAACGCCCAAGGCGGCGGGCATGAAGATCAGCAGCGCAACCAGCAGCCATTCAATGACCAGACCCAGGCGGTCGCGGAACTCGCCGGTCAATTCGCCGGGACTCAGTGGGTATCGGTGCGTCATTGCAGCACCGTCCCGCGCTGGGCAACCTCGTTGCGGGCTCGGCCCGCGCATAGTTGGCCATTGAGCACGCGCAGCGGATTCTCGACGCAGGCGCGGCGGGCCAGGGCGTAACCCAGGCGGCGCTCGATCGCTTCGATGGCGCGGGTCAGGCGCGGCGGGCGACGTTCAATATTGTGGGCATCGGTCGCCACCATCACCGGCAGGCCCCAGCCAAGCAATTCCCAGCCGATGGTTAGCGCCGGCCCGCCAAATTCACCCAGGAGACTGGCGGCGGTTATCTGAAGCACGGCTCCGGCCGTCACCCAATCGCGCACCACATCCGGGCGTCGGCAAACGTGCGGGTAGCGCTCCGGGTGGGAGACGATCGCCTGAATTCCACGACGGGAAAGCCGGTCGATCAGCATCAGCGGATCGATGAAGCTGTCATGGGGCAGCTCCAGAAGAATATGCTTGCCGGAGTCGGCGAGCGTGAGGATTTCGTCGGCGTCAAGTAATTGCATCAGGCGCTCGTCTAACCGGACATCCGCGCCGACATGGACCGTCAGCGGCACGTTCTCCCCGGCCAGTTTTTCCCGCAGGACAACGGCGGCGGCCCGGATACGGTCGGCGGGGTTGGTTCGGTCGTAGCGGCCAAACTGGTGGGGCGTGGCAATGACGGCGGTAATCCCGTCACCCACCAAAGCGCGACAAAGGGTTACCGCCTCGGCTAGGGTCGCCGGCCCGTCATCCAAGCCGGGAAGGCAGTGGCAGTGAATGTCCACCGACTGCTCCGACTCGAAGCGGGTCAAACGGGTTTGCTGGGGTTGGGCATAGCGGGAAGCCATGAAATTGCTTCAAGTGCATCCGGGTGATGCTGGTGCTGTTCACACGCCGCTGTGTTGAAGGACCAAGGCATCGGGTGCGAGTTCAAGCGACTCTTCAGGCGCGGCCGTCTGACGTTCGTCTGGAACATTTTCAGCGGCGAGCCTGGACCGGCGTGCGCCGTAGCCGCCGGCGTATTGGTAGCTGCCGTAGTGGTATCCGTATCCCTCGCGCGTCCGGGGCATGTCGTTGATAATCACACCCAGCACATTCGCTCCAACGCTATGAAGCGCATCCAGCGCCAAGCTACTGAACTTGCGTTTGGATTTGTTGGTGCGGACCACAAGAATCGATACATCGGCAGCGGCACCGAGGATTCGGGCGTCGGCGACCGACATGACCGGAGGAGTGTCAATTACGATGCGATCGAATGCCGTGGCGAGCGCGTCCAGCACCTGCGAAAACTGCTTGCCGGTTAGAATTTCCGAGGGGTTTTGCGGGATTGTGCCGACAGGCAGCACGAACAGTCGCGGGATGCCGCTGCGATATATCACATCGCGTAGTTTATTGGTGCGATCCAACACGCTGCTGAGCCCCGGCTTATCCGTCAGGCCAAATACTTTGTGTTGCACTGGCTTGCGTAGATCCGCGTCCAGCAAAAGGGTGCGATGGCCGGACTGGGACAGCGCGATTGCCAGGTTGCTGGCGGTGGTGGATTTGCCGTCGCCCGGAGCGGCAGAGGTTACCAGCATTGTCTTGACGTTCTCGGGCGCGCCGAAGTAGACGGCAGTGCGGACGGTTCGATAGGCCTCGGCAACTTCAGAGCCGGTTTCATTGACGATGATCTGCCCACGCGACGCCTGCGTGTGGCGGCCGCGTATGTGAGGAATGATTCCGAGAATCGGGGCGGACAATGTCGCCAGAACATCCTCCGCCGACCGAAGCGTCTGATCCAGCCAATCCCGCGTCAACGCCAGCCCGGCGCCCAGCATCAAGCCAAGCAGAAGCGTTGCAGCCAGGGTGATGGCCTTTCTGGGGCTGCTCGGCTTGTCCTCGGGGTGGGCCACCTCGAGAACCTGAATGTTCAGAGCCCCGGCGTCTTCGCTGTTGACGTTGACTTCCTTGATGCGGCTGTCAAGCAGATCGCATTGCTTTTGGGTGCGATCCACATCGGCCACAAGACGCTGGTATTCGGCGTTCTTGGTGTTTAACTCAAGCGCCTTTTTCTGCTGTTCGGCAAAGGCATTCTGCAACTCGGTTTGCGTTTGTTGTGCGGCATCAGCCAATTGGATGCTGTCCGCGAGGTGCGCCTCGGCAAGCCGCCGCTCCTTGTCGGTGATCATCTGCTTGAGCCTTTGGATGTCCGCCTGAAGGACCTTCACGCGCTGGGCCTCGGGTCCGTTCACCTCGCCGAGGGTCGCGATGACGACCTGGGCATCCACCATCTTTTCCCGCAGTCCTTCCAGTTCCCTGTCCGAACCGTCGCGCTCCTTGGTCTGAAATGTTTCAATGTAGTTCGCGATCAATTCCGGATCGCGCAGGATCGCCCTCGCCTGGCGGACTGCGTTCTTCAAACCGAGCGTCTGAAGCTCGGCGGCAGTCAGGTTACTGGAAAGAGTCGCCAGGCGTTCGAGAATGATGTTGCCCTTATCGTTGTCCTGGAACGACAACGCGCCGTTGGCCTTCTTGAAATTGAGCATGTCCTGGAGATGCCGTTCCAATTCGGCATCGCGAACTTTCTTTTCGTTCTGGAGGATCTTCATCATTTCGGCGGCCGTCGTTCGCTTTTGCTTGTTTTGATGCGTGACGTAGGCATCAACCACGGCATTCACAAAATCAGCGGACTCTTGCTTATAGGGAGAATCCAGCGAGACAGTGACGACATCATCTTTTTGCCCGACCTCAACGTGCAGCGCCTTGCCGGCCTGAAGCCAGGCGACGGGGTTGTCAACCTTGTCGAAGGTCTTCATGGTTCGGTAGTTGACCTGCTCGAGGGCGGCGTTGAGAATCGGAGCGGATTTAAGAACCTCGGCTTGCGTGTAGAGATAGCTGTCGGACTTGGCCATCAATCCCTGGGCGTCGCTGAGAATCCTGACGCCCTGCTGCTCGATGTAGACACTGGAATGGCTGGTGTAGATTCGCGTGGCGACGATGAGGTAGACGGTCGCGCCCGCCAATGCCAACAGCACCGTGGCAAGCACCGTCCAACGACGGCGCCATAGAATGGTGATGACCGACCGGCGGTTTGCGTCGGCAACCGAGCTGGCTTCGTGTATTTCGATCCGTTCGGCGTCCGGTTGAGAAATCTTTGCAATCATATGACAACCCACGGTCAGGGGCACCCAAGGGGCCTGACCAAGAGGAAACGCGTCGGATTCGTTTTGAAAAGACCCCAAACGTCGGATGCTAACTTTCGTGCGCGACGATTGTTAGTGAAGGCGACACACCAGGCTTAAGTTGCCACCCGCCACAGCCATGCTCGAATGAAACACGCCCGCCCCACAGTGAACAAACGAACACGATGGTTGTGTTCAAACCTATTTACAAACACGAAAGCATTACGAAACGACTCCCAAGCAAAACCATCCTGTGGCTCCGCCTCGTTTGCTCTAATCCCCCGCAAATCCGCAGTCGCATTACAAAAATTGGCTCTCCGCGAAAGCCGCTAAATATCCACCGGACTGAGCCGTAACAACCATGGATATTCGACAAAAAACGCCGCTTTTCCGGCGGCTGGCGCCGCTTAATCAGCGGCTTTCGCGGAGAGCCATAAAATTCCAAGGCGCAGCCCCCCGAAGCAAGAATCTCCATTGAAACGACTACGCCAAATCGGTCCCCAGTCCAATTGTCGGCGCGCTCATCCAAAAGGAGTCCGCACTGGAGGACGGAATGGGCTCCTTGCGGGCGGTCGGTATGGAGGGCGAACGATGGATACAGCCGTTGCATGGCGCTCAACCAACAGCACTGAATGCACCAACTCCGTTCGCAGCGTAAATGGGTTAAGCACTGTCGCCTTTGCCGCAGTGCGACTTACACTCTGCCGCGCTGGCACTGTCCGCGAAACGGATTCCCTGCCTGCGTTCGTAGCGGCGATCCCGCCAACTGCCAAGCTGATTGCCAAGAATTTCGTCAACATATAAATACCCTAACTAGCCCCTTCATAGGGCCGGTAAGAAATCGATATCTCGTGAATGGGGGAATAAGCCGTAGGTTTATGCTACACGCCGAGCGCCGCGACGTTTCAGAAGCAGACCCAGCGCTGCCGGAAGTACGAGCCCCAGCATCGCCGGTTCCGGGGTCTGCGTTATTACATAGTTATCGTAATATGCCGATCCCGTTGCCGCCAGCGACGAAGCGTCTCCACTTGCCGCCAGCGCGGAAAGGTCGGCGTCGGTGAAACTCGAAATGGGGCTGCTCGTCGAACCATCAACGAATCCCTGGGTTGTCTGCACAACCCCGTCCACGGTTACGGAATATTGCTGCGTATTGAAATTCAGCGCCATTTGATACTTATGAAACACGCCGAATGACAGCACCGATCCCACGTCAATACTTCCCGTGCCCGCATCCTGGAAAAGAAACTGCCCCGTGGTCGCATCCATTCCCGCCGAACCGATCAGCAGGGGAGCGCCGGTGCCGGTGTCCAGCGAATCGTATGCCGAGACCCCAAAGAAGGGCCCGAATTGCTGCGAGCCCGTGGCTGCCGGGACATTCATGTCCCAATTTACCTGGATGGTGCCGTTGACAAACGGAACGGGCTTAACAACGGCGAAATAAGCGTCGTTGTTCGCCTGTCGCGTGACTTGGACAGCTTGGGTGCCTTCCTTTACCGCAGTCTGTACGACCGCGGTGCCATTTCCCGACTGAACCCACGGGCCATTCGTGAGATCTTGTCCCACAAGGTCGCCCGTGTGAAAAGTGGGCGGCTCGTACCCGTTGCTATCGTAAATTGTTGTCGCAGCCCCCACGGGCGCGATGAGCACGGCAAGACCCAAAAGCCCGCCGGCAAAACCGGTTGCACGTTTCAACATTGTCTTCCACTCCATTCCATTGCGGTGACAGGCACATGCCAAATCACCTGAACCCACTACCAATTATACCACAGGTCTCGCTAAAGACCAACACAAAATTTCGCGATTTAGGCATTTAGCCTCAAATGCGAAGTCATCAGGTCAAGAAAGATCGCAGCATCCCCGAACGACGATTTCCGATTCATCCCTTATACCATCCCTACGCCCGGCTGTGTACAAAATTCCGAAAAAATTATTTCGGGAAGAAACATCGTGATTTGGCGTGGGTTTGGGGCGATGCGGCACGCCCAACCAAGCGGGTATAGAATGCCCTGCCATGTGCGGACGCTATACCCTTCGGCGGCTCGATCTGATTCGCGGAACGTTCGAAGCGATTCTTGGGCCGGGATTCGAGGAGTTCACGGAGCGGCCGCGATTCAACATCGCGCCATCACAAAATGTGCCGGTTGTACGGATGAATAGTGCGGGCCAGACGGTGGCGGGGGTTGCACGATGGGGGCTGATCCCGTCCTGGACAAAGGGCAAGCCCAGGGCCCAGCCGATCAATTCCCGATCCGAGACCCTCGCGACGAGCGGCCTATTCCGGCAGGCGTTTGCCCGCCGCCGGTGTTTGATCCCGGCGGATGGGTTTTATGAGTGGAAGGGCGCGGCGCCGCCGAAGCAGCCGTACTTTTTTCACATGAAGGACGATTCGTTATTCGCGTTCGCCGGATTATGGGAGCGCTGGCGGCCTGCCGACGATGCCGAGCCGATCGACACCTTCACGATCCTGACAACCCGGCCCAATGAATTGTCGGCGCCCATTCACAATCGCATGCCGGTAATCCTGCATCGCCACGATTATGCCCGATGGATCGACCGCGACGTGCCCGGCGAGGATGTCGGAAACTTGCTTGATCCCTTTGACGCCGACCGCATGGAGGTCTATCCGGTCAGCACACAAGTGAATAAAGTGAAGAATGATGGGCCTTCGCTGACGGATGGGCGAAATCCGGCATGATTCAAAATTCCACGGGGCTCATCCTTCGGCGAAAAAGTCATTTCGCGGACCGCAATTTATGCTGGCATGCGGGCCATCGGCAAGATAGCATGTTCCTACAAGGAGCATTTCATGAAACGCATTTATGGTTTGACGGCGGCGTGTCTTGCGATGGCCATCGCGATCGGGGCGAGCGTTCACGCCCAGGCAAAGGACGATTCGCAGGTCAGTAAATTGGCCCACGAAGGTTATTGGCTCAAGGAACAGGAAGCCGCGTACAAGGCGGCGATGGCCATGCTCGACAAGCCGGCCCCGGCGCTGGGATTGACCGCCTGGAATGGGAAAGCCGTCACGCCGGCCAACGCCAAGGGAAAAATCATATTGGTCGATTTCTGGGCGACCTGGTGCGGGCCGTGCATCGGGCAGATTCCGCACGCCAATGAGATGGCCAGGAAGTATGCCGACAAAGGCGTCGTCGTCATGGGCGCCTGCTGCGCACGCGGCGCCAACACCATGGCCAAGACCGCCAAAGAGCACGGCATGGAATATCCAACGGGCAAACTCAGCGACAAAGCGACCAACGACTGGAAGATTCGCTTCTGGCCCACTTACGCTGTCATCGATCGCACCGGCAAGCTTCGCGCCGTCGGGCTCCAGCCCGACTATGTCGAAAAGGTGCTCGACGCGCTGATCGAGGAACAACCGGCCGCCGCGGAGAAAAAATAAGCCGCATTTGGGTCGGTCGCGGAACTGAAGGGAAAAAACCGCCGCGTATCACGGGCGTCTCGCCCGTGCCGATGGCGCCCCCGGAGGGCTGAGCGCACAATATCCCATGCTCTTCAACTCCGTTTCCTTTCTCCTGTTTTTTCCGCTTACCACCCTGATCTACTATCTGCTCCCCCGCCGCCTGCGCGGAGCGTGGCTGTTGCTGGTCAGTTGCGCATTTTACGCCGCCTTCATCCCGGTCTATTTATGGATTCTTCTGGGGGTGATTCTGATCGATTACATCGCGGGCTTGATGATTCAATGGGCCGGCGGACGGGCGCGCGGCGTGTTTCTGATCGCAAGTCTGCTGGCGAATATCGGCGTGCTTGCGGTCTTCAAATACTTCGACTTTGCCAACGATAACCTGCGCGCTCTCGCGACGTTCGTTCATTGGAACTATCCCGTCCGCGACCTGGGCATGGTGCTGCCGATTGGTCTGTCGTTCCATACGTTTCAGTCGATGGCCTACACCATTGAGGTGTATCGCGGCAATCAGAAAGCCGAGCGCAACCTGGGAATCTATGCGCTGTACGTGATGTTTTACCCGCAACTGGTGGCCGGCCCGATCGAGCGGCCGCAGCACATGCTTCACCAGTTCCGCGAGCGGCATCCGTTTGTGGCCGACCAGGTGTTCGATGGCCTCAAGCAGATGCTCTGGGGGTTTTTCAAGAAGCTGGTGATTGCCGACCGAATGGCCGCGATCGTGGATGCGGTGTACGACCATCCGCATGATGTGGGCGGGGCCATGCTGGTGCTGGCAACGTGGTTTTTCGCCATTCAGATTTATTGCGATTTCTCCGGATACAGCGACATCGCCATCGGGGCCGCCCGCGTCCTGGGATACCAGCTCATGACCAATTTCGACCGGCCTTACGCGGCACGGTCGGTCGGGGAATTCTGGCATCGCTGGCATATTTCATTGTCCACCTGGTTCCGCGATTATCTGTACATCCCGCTGGGCGGCAGCCGGGTGAGTTTGCCGCGATGGGTTTTTAACGTGATGGTCGTTTTCGTCATCAGCGGGTGGTGGCACGGGGCGAGTTGGACGTTTGCCATCTGGGGCGCATTACACGGCATCTACCTGATCTGCTCGCGATTGACGCGGGGCCTGCGCGCCCGCATTGCCGCTTTCACCGGCATCAGCCGTCATCCGCTGGCGCATGACATCTGGCGGGTGTTTGCGACGTTTAACCTGGTGGCGCTGGCGTGGGTCTTCTTCCGCGCCGACTCGGTGCGCGATGCCTGGCTGGTGCTGAGCCGCATGATCGGGCCGGGCTTTTTCCGCAAAAACACTCTCGCCAACGGGCTCATGAACCTGCCGTTGTTCACCATAAACGATATTTGGCTGGGCGCGGGGCTGACCGTGTTCCTACAGGCCGTGGAGTGGTATGAAAGTGCGAGTCGCAAGCGTCCCATCGTCAAGCCGCAGCCTCGCTGGGTGCGCTGGCCGGCATACTACGCGCTGGTATTGATGATTCTCTGGCTGGGCGCGTTGGGCTTTGGACGCACGTTTATCTATTTTCAGTTTTAACTTTTGAAGAGCGTTCAATGACTGCATCCATCGAAACAATCGATCCACCGGCGGCGCGCGAGACGCCCGCCTCGCCGCCAGGGGGCTCGGGGCAGGTACGCACGTTCGTACTCGTTTCCGCGCAATTCATGGCCGGGCTGCTGGTGGCGATTCTGATCTTCGACCAAATGATCGGCGTATGGCTGCGCAGAACCAATCAGGAGCGCAAACTGGGCGGGGAAGTCTTCATGGCGGTGCAACGGGCGCACCGAAAAAATACGGACATCAGCGCTATTTTTTTGGGTGACAGTGTTTCACATCAATTATTCCGCCCCGGCCGTGAGCCGCCGGGCGTCTGTTTCCTGACGAGCAACCAAGCCGTCACGGCGGCGGGCCAATTTTACCTGATGGATGATGCGCTTCGACATTATCGCGGGCTTAAGGATGTCTATCTTTTTTATCTGCCCGCTTGTTGGACCAATGACATGCCGCGCGCGTTTACACGCGATTACTTCTGCGCGTATTTTCACACCTTCGACGACGTGGTCGAGGTCTTCAAGGTGAAACGCGATTTCGAATTGTTGTTCGCGCACGCGGATCGGTGGTTGATGCCGCACATCATGCTGGCCAATAGTTTGCAGCGCCCGGTGGCATCGCTGGGCCCGGCGGCGCAGACGGCCCTTGGCCCGCGTGCCGCGGGGACGGCGCCGCTGCCGCCCGACCCCGAGCCGTTGCTCACGCCGTTGAGCCGCTGGCTCGCCTCACCGCCGGCAGTCGTCCCGCGCGTGCCGGCCGGGTCCGTGCCGGTGATTCTCTCGCCGGTCTCGCGTCACTACCTGGCCCGCATGCGCCAGGAGTGTGCAGCATATGGCGTGCGGCTTCATATCCTGCCGTGTCCGGTTTCAACGTTCGTACGCTTTGCCGACCCCGATCACGTTTATGATGCTCCGATCATCAATGACATCGACCCGGCAACCTTGTTGGACGCCGTCCATTTTAAGCAAGAATTCATCGAACCGGCACGGGAGCGGGTGATCAAGATATATGGGCTCAAGTGCCTGGAGCATATGAAGGACGACGCGGAATGGGGTTCGGCCACACGTCCGGCGACAAAATCGCATCGCAGGCACAAGTCGTAATTCAACGATGGCGGGTATACTGCGGTTTGAAGGACCGCCTATCACGCGCTACTGGCCCCGCCGTTCGGCTGGCCGAGGTGAGGTGAAACATGAAGCTGAGTCGCCTCGGTTATTTCGCTACATTCTTGATGCTGCTATGCGTTGGCGTCGGCACTTTCAGTTGTATCCGAATGGTGGATGTGATGCGGGTGAGTCCGTATCGGACTGCAATGTGCGGCATCAGTGATGGACAAATCGGATTCTCTCTATCAACCGGGCCGGGAATGCGCGAGTATTATGCCCTTCAGACGCTCAATCACTTGCAGCGCAGCAGTGGGGATCTGACCATTCGCGGCCAGAGACCTCAAGCCTTTTGGATATGGGACTTGCAGCAGGATTGGTTCGCTTATCGCCATCGGGACGCTGGCTGGACGGGGCTATTTCTGCCATCAGGATTCAAAAGAACCACAACGATGATCACCCGCTCCAGTGTCACGCGGGGCATCATCCTCCCGCTGTGGATTCCGGCGGTCCTTTTTGGGTTGATCGCCGTCCGATGCCGCCTGCGTCGTCCGGAGCCCTTTGCCTGCCGGGTCTGTGGCTATGATCTGCGCGCCACACCGGATCGTTGTCCGGAATGTGGTTCTACTCCCATCAAAGAACGGGTTGACGCTGGGCCAGGGTGCGCCCGCAAACCTTGTTGATTAACGGCGGCCGGTTAAGCAAACCGGCATTTTCTGCGTCAAATATTGCCGACGGGATTTTCCGGTTGAGGCGCGGTACTCTATGATTCGGCTGCCGCGCGCCTCGACGCGCGTGATGAATACCCCAACGGGAAGAGGACGCTTTCATGACTGCCGATGCACCCAACCATGTACTGGACCCCGAACTTCTGGAAATCCTGCGCTGCCCGCTCACGCACAGCCGGCTCCGGCTTGAGGGGGAATTTCTGGTCGCCGAGGTTGGAGGTCTGGCGTATCCGGTGCGCGACGGCATCCCCGTCATGCTCATGGAAGAGGCCCGGCTTCCCGCAGGCGTCGAATCGCTTGATGCGCTCAAACAGCAGTTGAAATAGCTGCCACGGACAGCCGATGAAATCTGATGCGATCGCGACATGTCAATTTCGTCCTTGCGATGGCGGTCGTCATTTCATTGGCGGCGCATCTGGCATTCTATTCAGCCTCACAACACATCTGGATTCCACTGCCTTCTAATTCCGACTCCGCGTCGCGCGGGCCTGTTGAAGTGACTTTGCTTCTCAATCC
>DASRLH010000407.1:0-4758 GCA_035648595.1 Tepidisphaeraceae bacterium | reverse complement strand
ACCCGGCCGTCAGCCAATAAAGCGGCAGCAGGCAAAACACGAAGCAGCCGAAGAAGAGCAGCAAATTGACCGTAAGCAGTGCGCCCAGGACGCCGGCTTCCAGCAGCAGGAGCAGTGCGAAGTATCGGGCGGCGCGCACATTTTGATTCCAAGACGCCAGGCAAGCCGGAACAAAAATAAATGTGCTGAGCAAAAGGAGCGGCAGGGCCACGCCGTTTGTCTTTGCCAGTGTCAGCGGCGGAAGCAAAAGCAGCGAGCCGGCAAATGTGGCCGACGTGACGCCCAGCGCCGCCCGCGATGAAAATCGATCTCGCCCAATCGCCAGAATCACAACCGCCCCCGCCAGCGGCAGCAGCACGAGGATCGCCAGAAGATGATGCGCGAAGATAGCCATTTAGCCGTGCGCTGAAAACATCAAGAAACCGCTCAGGCTGAGCACTGAGCTGCTTGGCGCACAATGCATTTTCCCAGTAATAACCACCCACATCCCCAGCATCATCCGACTACTTCCGCCGGCCGTACGCGACGTCCGCGACGGTCCAAAAGGGCGGTTGCCCGTCGGACAAGGCGGGCTGGGCCGCTCAACAGGCGGCCGATCACGTAATCATCGGCTGCCGCGCAGGCAATGGACAGGCCCAGCGTGAATCGGACGAGGGTCCAATCGTACAGGTCATCGAGAAACATTTCCTCGTGGAGCCAACGCCGCGCCCATCGCAGCGGCGCGACGCGCATCAGCGCGTCCGCGATGCGGTAGCCGTCCCAATAGAGCGCGCCGCCCAATACGAGACCGAAGAGCCAGGCCCATTTGCCCCAGGCGACCGCCAGCGCATGGCCGTGCTGAAGTGCGCTGCCGGCAGGTGAAAGCTCGGCGGGTTCAAACGCCTCCACGGATGCACCGCCGGCGCCTGGCGCGCGAGGCGGATCCACCGGCCACGATTGATCGAAAATCGCGGAGGCCGGAGCGCTTCCCGCCGGCGGGTTTGGCGCTCGATCCGCCAGCGCCCGGCGTGTTTCCGTGATCGATCCCTTCAGCAGGTCCGGGACGTTGAGCGCGTAACCGCTAATGACGCTCAGGCCCGCCAACGCGATCAACGGCCCCCACATCATCGGATACTCGCGGGCATGGCGGAAAATGTGGGCATTTCGCGGCTTCCCCGCGAACGCCAGCATCCAGCAGCGCATCATGTAGAAAGCGGTGAGACACGCCGTCGCCGTTGGAATCGCGAAGAGCAGCCAGTAGCCCCAGGTTCGGCCGCCCGCCCAGTGATCATTGCGCGCCGCGAGTGTCGCGAAGGCGGCGGCGTGGGTGAGGATCATCGACTGGCTGTAGTGAATGCTAAGGAGCGGCGTTCCCGCCATCGCCAGGACACCGATGCCGAACGTCGCCGCCGTCACCGGAATCCTGCGCCACATCCCGCCCATCATCGGCAACTCGCGCTCGCGCCGCGCGGCGGCGATCGTGCTGCCGGCCCCCAATATCAACAGCGTCTTCACGAACGCATGAGTAATCAGCAGAAACAAAGCCCCGATCCAACTCCCCACCCCAATCGCCAGCATCATAAACCCGAACTGCGAAACGGTGGACCACGCCAGCACGCGCTGAATGTCGCTTTGCGCGACTGCAATCAGCGCACCCATCGCCAGCGTAACGACGCCCACGATTGCGATAACCAGGCGGGCGTCTGGCGTCAGGATCGGATAGATTCGCGCCAGCAGGAAAATGCCGGCAGCGGTCGTCGTTACCGTCTGCACCATCGCCAGCGCCGCGGCGGGACCTTGAGTGGCTTGGGCCAGCCAGGTTTGCAGGGGGAACTGCGCGCTCCGCGCGATCGCCCCGCCGAACAGGCAGATACCGGTTAGCGTGAGGAGAGTGGCGGAATACGTTCCCCCTCCCGCCAACACCGCGCCATGGCCCAAACCCGCGCTGCCGCCAAGCGCCAGCCAGACTCGCGAAAGCGACGTGTTTCCCAGTTTGCAAATCAGCAGCCCCAGGCCGATCAGCAATCCGCAGTCGCCGATCCGGCTGACGATGAACGCCTTGATCGCCGCACGCGATGGCCCGGGCTTCTCATTTCTAAAGCCGATCAGCAGCCAGGTGCAAAAGCCAAGCAATTGCAGAAAAATAAAAATTTGCACAAGCGTGCTGGAAAGCAGCAGACCGAGCATCGAGAAGCAAAGCAGTCCCAGAAATGCGAAAAACCGCGCGTATCTTTCATCCCGGCGAATCGCGCCGATGCTGAACAAATGCACGAGAACCGCCGCCAGCGTCACCATCGCAAACATCGCGACCGTCAGGCTATCAACATAAATCCCCAGGTCCAGATACCCGGCGTGCAGTTGATCGATTCCACGTCCGATGGGCAGCCAGGGAAACCCGCGCTCGATTGGGTATTCCCCCATGCCGCGCTTGAGTCCGCGCCAGGCGTGTGGGTTGTACCACGACACCATCGCGATCATCCCGCAGGCAAAGCTCCCCGCGCTCAACGCCGTCCCAATCCACCCCGCCAGCGGCGCCTCCATCCGTCGGCCCACCATCAGCAAAACCGCGAACGCCCCCAGCGGCAACAACGCGGCGAGAATAAGAAACGCAACGGGGCCGGGCATGGGGGTGTCAGTTGAGGGTGGTCAGTTGTCAGTGGTCAGTGGTCAGGGGTTCCGTGCAGATACGAGGGGATGCCATATGCTTTTATTGGCGGGTTCCGAAAGGGTCAACAAATGCGTTAGGAGGGAGTGAGCGCTTTTCATTATGATACTCTGCGTGTGACGATCACATTTAGTCTAAAGTAAGAAGGCGCAATTTCGCTACAACCGAATCACGTTGCGTCGCGCCGAAACCACCAGATGATTGCTATGATGCATCCGCCGCGACCTAAACTTGCCGGCGAACAGGAGAAATAAATCCCATGAAAGCGATCCGCGTTCACCAATTTGGCGGCCCCGAGGTTCTCAAGCTCGAAGATGTTGCTGATCCAGCGCCCGGTCCCGGCCAAGCCGTCGTGCGGCTGGAGGCGGTCGGCATCAACCCCGTCGAAACCTACATCCGCGCCGGCAAGTACGGCCCCCGCCCATTCCCCTACACTCCCGGCACCGACGCCGCCGGCGTGGTCGAAGCCGTCGGCGATGGGGTCAAATCCTTCCGCGCCGGCGATCGCGTCTACACCAGCGGCAGCATCACCGGCACCTATGCCCAACGCGCCCTATGCACCGAAACGCAGTTGCATCCGCTGCCCGCGAAGATCACTTTCCAACAAGGCGCGGCACTTGGCGTTCCCTATGCCACAGCGCATTACGGCTTGTTCAAGCGCGGCCGCGCACGGGCGGGGGAAACGCTGCTGGTTCACGGCGCCAGCGGCGGGGTGGGGACGGCCGCCGTCCAACTCGCCCGCGCCCTGGGCCTCACCGTCATCGGCACCGCCGGTACCAACAAGGGCCGCCAACTCGTGATGGAACAGGGCGCCCATCATGTCCTCGACCATCACGATCCCAAATACCTCGACCAACTGATGGCCCTCACCAACGGCCGCGGCATGGATCTGATCCTCGAGATGGCCTCCCATACCAACCTCGGCAAAGACCTGACCCTCTTGGCCAAGTTTGGCCGGGTCGTCGTGATCGGCAGCCGAGGCCCGGTTCAGATCGACCCGCGCGACGCCATGGGCCGCGATGCCGACATCCGGGGCATGACATTGATGAACGCCGACGAGCAGGATCTCAAGGGCATTCATGCCGCGATTATCGCCGGGCTGGAGAACGGCTCGCTCCGCCCCATCGTCGGCAGGGAAATGCCGCTCGCGGACGCGGCCAAGGCGCACGAAAAGGTGCTGGAGGCGGGGTCATTTGGGAAGATCGTGATGAAGCCGTGAACGCCGCGAACGCATCGCGCGCACGCCGGAGCGCGCCCATGACACCTACCATCCAATTGCTCGACGTCGTCGCCCTTACCGCCGACCTGCCCGCGCAGGGACTGCTCCGCGGCCAGGTCGTCGATTCCATAAGTGCCGGCATAGCTGCTGATTCCAATAAATTCGGCCCGGCATTTGCCTCATCTGCCTCATCCGGTTACGATTCCCCTTTCTGCATCCGCTTCCCTGATCGGGCCTTTGGCCCGGAGTGAACAATTGTATGCGATTGAGCGAGATCCTTAAGCCTGTGAACATCAAGGTGCCGCTGGAGGCCAAAACGAAGGCCGAGGCGATTGCGGAACTGGTGAACCTTCTGGCGGCCAACGGGGAGATTTCCGACCCCAAGCAGGTGATGGAGGCGGTCCTCGACCGCGAGGCCACCCGCACCACCGGCATCGGCAATGGCCTGGCCATCCCCCATGGCAAGTGCAACGGCACGGGCCGGTTGTCCATGGCGATCGGACGCCCCGCCGCCCCCATTGATTTTCAGGCCATCGACGGGCGGCCCGTCACGTTGATCTGGCTGCTGACCTCCCCGCCGGACAAGACCGGCCCCCACATTCATGCCCTGGCCCGCATCAGCCGGCTGATGACCATCGACAAGTTCCGCCAGGCCCTGGCCCAGGCCAAGACCTCACAGGAACTGTTTGACGCCATCGTGCAGCAGGAGAATGCGCTTTAATTCAAAGCGCTGGCACGGGCGAGACGCCCGTGCCACGCTACGCCGTGAACTATGCCGCGATGGAAGTGCCATGAAACTCCTGTGCCAGCTTGATTTCCGACTCGCTCGCCGTCGTGATTTTTGGCGAGCCCGGCGGCGCGGTCGTCTTGATCCGCGGCCAGTTGCGCGCGCGTT
>DASRLH010000406.1:0-8406 GCA_035648595.1 Tepidisphaeraceae bacterium | reverse complement strand
CCGTAAGCCACGGCAGCGTGATGTCGCACCCCGCGCACGCCACCGCCATCCCCCCCAGCCCCAAAATCTGCCGGCGATACGGCCGCGCGAACATCAGCGTCTTGCGCCACAACGCGAAGTTGATCCGCGGGTGCAAGGCATCGTCGTCCTGGGGATGATCATCGGGCATGAGTTTGCCGCTTGGCGCGAGGGCGCGCTTTTCAAGCCGCAAGCGGCCCCCGGGCAATCGTGCTGGTCGATTGCTAAATATTCTCTTTTTTCTGATTGACGCAATGGCAGTTTCGCGGTTATATAATGGCTTCGTCGATTCCGTTGAGCACTCGCTCATGCTCGTTTTGGGTCGGCATCGGGTTGTTCACCACGGCTCGGGGCTGACTTTGAAGAAGGTCACATGTTCAGGCACGCGCGCTCGATTGGCCGGAGAATAAAGACTCTCGCCCACGCCATGTGCGGCGGGGAATCGCGCCGCGCCGGGGCGCCGCCCATCTTCGAGTTGTCCCCGCTCGAACGCCGGATGTATCTGAGCTTGTCGCCGATGATCTATGCGGCCAGTTCCCTTCCGGACGGACCGGCCGCGCCGTCGCTTACGGTTGATTTCAGCGCTACCGGAACACAGGCCTATCAAGTCACTTCCGTCAGGGTGAATTACGGAGATTTTGTCGGGGGTTCGCCGGATATCCAGACGTTCGCGCTCCCTTCGCCGCTGGCGTACCCGGTCCCGCTTCCCACGCACCCGTACGCGGGGGGCCCTGGAAATTATGCGGTCACGGCCACCGCGTACGTAAACAACACCCCCTTCTACGCCGGCGGCCTGAGCCTCGATCCGGGGTTTGGACCAAAGGTCTATGGGCAGCCGACCGGGATAAGCACCGAGAGGCTCAGCAGCGGGAGCGCCAATGACGCCGGCTACGGAATCGCCATCGATGCCTCGGGCACGCCGAGCGGCAACCCCAATTACGGCAAGATATACATGGCGGATACCGATGGCGGGCAGTTCGCCGTTACGCGGTACAACCCGAATGGGACACCGGATCCAACTTTCAACCCGTCGGGGACGCCTTCAGATACCCTCTCATTGGGATTGCCCGGCAAAGCCTACGCCGTCGCGGTTGACGCCAGCGGCAAGCGTCACCGATCCGCAGCCGTCGCTGTTCACCTCAACGCCGCCCAGCACCAACATCCCCGCCGGCGGGACGTTCTCTTACACGATCACCGCCCAGGACCCAAACAATCCATTGGACCCAGCCGCCAACTTGAAGTACACGCTTTTACAGGACAATTCGCCAGTGTACTTTGTTGACAACGGCGATGGCACCGCGACCGTGAGTTGGACCCCGCCCGTTCAAACGCCCGGCACGCAGATCGTTCCCGTCCCGGTGACAATTTCGGTAAAGAACGCCGAAGGCGTGGAGGCGCGGCAGGGTTTTTCGCTGATTGCCCTTCCGCAGACCGGCCCCACGATCACGCCGATTCCCAACCAATCGCTCTATGCCGGCCCATACGGATCGACCACGCCGCTAACCTATTCGATTCAGGCCACGGGGTTCGGTAATTTGACGCCCAGCGTTGCCAACGCCGATCCATACGACCCGACCAATGTCGGCGGATGGGTCTCGGTGAGCGGCAACGTGTTGAGCATGGACCCCACCCAGGCGATTCCGCGGGCGCAGCCGTATCGGGTGCGGGTGAGCGTGATGGATGGCAACGGGGTCTCCAGCGCCCAGGATTTCCTGATGCGGGTGTATAGCGCGCATACGCCGCTGGTGACGCTGACCGCGCCCAACACGTCGATCACGACCACTGGGACTTTGAATTTTCATGTGGCGGCGTTCGACCCCGGCGCTACATCGCAGACCCTCGTTTCGGTTCAGTTTGAGGAGTCAACCGATGGCGGCTACACCTACTCCGCCCTGCCAAGCCCGCCCTCGGCCACTCCCGATTCCAACGGGATGGCCGCATGGGACATTCCCTGGCAGGCGCCGTCCACTCCGCCTTCGCAAGACCCGATGTTTTTGGCCGTCGTGACGGACACGACCGGCGGCACGACAATGGGATCGGGAGAGTCCGACCTGCCCGCGGCGCTCACCCCCGCCGGCGAGGCGCCGGCGAACCAGGGGCTTGTCGTGAGGGTCTACGCGAGTTCGAGCACGGCCCCTGTAACCGCTCAACTGCATGTGCCCGATGTGCAACCCGTCGTCATTGACAATATCCCCGTCTACGTCACGCGCGCCTATGACAGCGCGCAGGCCGGAACAGTCGGCGACTTCGGGTATGGATGGAGCCTTGACTTGGGGGCCGGCAGCCCGTTTTACAACAGCGACTTATATACCAGCACGTCCGATGGTTCGCTGACCGAATCCGGGCAGCGCATAACCGTGATTGCGCCCAATGGCGTTCCGGAAGGCTTCACGTTCAGGCCGCGATTCATCGGACGCGACACAAGCCAGAACATTGACACGTACGTCCCGGATTTCGTTCCTGACTCCGGGGTGACCGATACGCTCGCCGCCGTCTCCGCGAGCAATCAGACATTGTACATGGCTGACGGCGATACGAATACTTATCACACGGATGCGGGCCTTACCTCCAGCTACTATGCCGATTATTATACGCTCACGATCCCATCGGGCGTGCAGTATCAATACACTGCGCAGGGTAGCACCGGCACGTTGGCCTCGGCGACTTTCAACGATCCGAACGGGACCACGGTCGACCAAGTGATCTTCCCGGCCGCCCCGTATTCCGGAAACACCGTCGTCCAGGGGTCTGTCGACAATGGCGGCGGATTTGTTGCCGACCAGCAGCTCACGTTCATCCGGGGTGGACAGAACCGCGTCAGCAGCCTCGTCGTCACCCGAGGCGGCACGCCCGCCACGCTTTTCACCTATGGCTATGACCCCACGACCGGCGTGCTGAGTACGGTCACGGACTACGACAACGCGATCACCAGTTATTCCTACAATCCAGATGGGAGCCATCCATACCTGCTCACCGGCATCACGCGAGGGCCCAACACAATTCTGACCGTCGGCTATAACGCGGGCGTTCCGACCTCCGCGACGGCCGGGACCGGCGGCGCGATTGTTCCCGTTATCTATGATGCCTCAATCGGCCCCGAAATCCACACGCATGCCTACACCCTGACCTCGGCCAGCCCGGTGCCGGTGGCCGGCACACTAGAGGTTGACACGTTTATTTGCGATGGCGCGGGCCATCCGCTCCGGGAAATGGACCCGATGGGCGCGGTCATCGATCGCACGTTTGACGGAGCCGGGGCCGTCACGAGCCAAACCGCGCCGTATGTGAGCGGCGATCCTCTCCGAATCGCGCGCACGACATACGATGGAGATGAAAACGTGGCGACCGCCACCGACGCCATGGGCAACCGTGGTTGGTCAACGTGGTCGAGTGATAAACTTCAATTATCGGTGGACGCGCTGGGAAACGAGACCACGAACATGCTCGGCCTAGCCCCGGGAGCGTCGCAGCATCCGGACATCATGAATTCCCTGGGCCCGATGGGCGATGCGAGCGCGTACACCTATGCGGCATCCGGGCTGCTCGGTGAAAGCTACCAGTTGAGCGAAATTTCAACAAATGCGGGCAGTAACCTTGTGAATTACAGCAGCGCCGGAACCGCCGGTTCCAGCGTGCAATTGCAAGACCCGTCGACCGCGTCCACGACCGACAATTATGACACAACTGGCAACCTCAGTTCCACCACCCAGAGTCACGGCAGCACCAGCACCACCTCCAATAGCACCGGTGCGCTGACCTCGACGACCGTGAACGGCCTGCAAACGCAGTTCATCAATGGAACCAACGGCATCCCCATTCCCAGCGCCAGCCCCGATGGCGCGACGATCTTCACCTATGACCCATATCTTGGCGTTTTGATGCGGGCGAAGGTCCCCTCCCATGATTTGGCGGGCGCGTACAGCATCACGGATTACGATGTGGCCGGGCGCGTGCTGGACACCATTGACGCCCTGGGGAACAAGACCACCTACACGCTGGATGCGGACGGG
The DNA here is from genome assembly GCA_035648595.1 of Tepidisphaeraceae bacterium. Classification (GTDB taxonomy): domain Bacteria; phylum Planctomycetota; class Phycisphaerae; order Tepidisphaerales; family Tepidisphaeraceae; genus RYN-428. Next base: position 4,378 of record DASRLH010000406.1, on the reverse strand, counting down.
CGCGTGATCTCAACCCTCTACCCTGGAACCGCGCAAATCCACGATGGCGTGGGCTACGATACCGCCGGCCGGGCGGCCTCGCGCACGGATGTGCATGGCTCGCAAACCACGCAGATCTATGATGCCGCGGACAGGCAAATCCAAACCACTTATCCGGATGGCTCGGTGGAGCAAACGGTCTACGATGCCGCCGGCCGCCCGATCGCCCCTGCGGATCGGCATTTGCCGGGCAACTCACCCACCGGCTCGTTGATGTTCTACAACACCGCCGGAAACCTCGTGCAGACTCAGTTCGTCACCGGCATCGTGATCGCCATCGCGAGCGATGGAAACGGCGTTTATCACAGCGTCCTGACCACCCCCGGAACCCAGACGGCGACCCGCGAAACGGTGTACAACGCCGCCGGGATGGCGGTGGTCAGCACCGATTCGCACGCCCCCGGCGCTGCCGCCAACGCGACGCAATACAGCAATGACGACCAATTCAACAATGTCACGCAGACGCAGCGGCTTTCGGGAGTGACGGTGGCGGTCGCGGCGGCGGGCAAAGTCACCGACAGTTGTCTGGCGGTCGCGGGCACGGCGCTCTCCAGCACATATGATTATTATTCCGCCACGCAATTGATCGCCCATACGGATGCCGCCGGGCAAACCACGCAATACCAATATGATAACGGACGGGTGATTGTCGTCACCGACCCGTTGTATTACGGCACAACTTATCAATACGACCCTGCCACGGGCCGCAAGACCGTCCAGCAGGACCCGCTCTTTGGATCAGGGGCCGCAAAGGCCTACGAGACAGACTTCGCCTACAATCAAACGACCGGCGTCGAGACGACCACGTACCACCACAACGGCGGCACGTTCACCACGACGCAAACCGTCGATGGGGCGGGGAACGTCATCAGCTCAACCGATGGGTTGGGGCGGACCACGACCTTCCAGTACACCGACCCAAGCGGGCAGCTTACCCAGGAGTCGCTGCCACAGGTTCCCAATCCGGCCAACAACAACGCACTGGCCAACCCCACCAGCCGATACACCTACGATGCGTACGGGAACCTCCAGGACCAATACGATGCGCTAAGCCGCGACACCCACTACGTGACCAACTACAACCTCGACGGCTCCTACAGCCAGACGCGCACGCTGCCCGGCGGAAACGTCGAGACCACGACTTACGACTCCTTCGGCCGCATCTCCACTCACACCGATTTCAAGCTCCAGTATACGACGTACACCTACGACCCGACGACCGGACGCCTGACCCAGAAGGCCTTCTACAGCGTCCAGGGCGCGCCGACGGCGAGCGAAACGCTCTCATATTTATATGATCCCGTAACTGGCGCGGTCACGCAGATATCGGATGCCAACGCCGGCGTTACGACGATCACCAGCTACGCGTATGACCCGATCACCCTGGCCGTCGCCAGCGTCACCACCACCCAAGGGACGGCGTCCAGCGTGATACACTACGCCTATGACCCCGCGACGGGCCAGCACATAGAAACCTGGACCGGAACCAGCCACGCATCCCCCATCACCGACACCCTGTACACCTTCGATGAACTGGGCCGGCCGCGCATCATCTCGCTGACCTGGGTGAATGGCCATCTGCTGGCGACGCCTCAAACGACGACCGATCTTTATGACCCCGAGGGGAACCTGGCGCGGGTTCTGCTGCCCAACGGCGTGCGCACGGTTAATCAGTTCGATGATCTCAACCGCCTGTTCGCCACCAGCGACATCGGCACCGGGCCCTACGGCGACGTTCTGCTGGGCGGGTACGGGTATACGCTGGGCCAGAGCGGCCGGCGGGATGGGGCGGTGGAGCAGCGCGGCGAATCGGATGGCACCTTCTCCACCACGCTCATCAACTGGACCTACGACAACAGCACCAACACCAACCATAACGGCATCGACTGGCTGACCAGCGAGCAAGTCAGTCAAACCGATGCCCAAAGCCCCGGCTTCAATGGCGAGGTCTACACCGCCTCCTATACCTACGATCTGGTCGGCAACCGCCTGACGATGGCCAAGGGCAGCGAGCATGCCACCTACACCTACGACACCGGCGGCAACGACCGACTGATGAGCATCGCCGACAACGTGGCGGGCAACAGCAGCTATCAGTACGATGACAACGGCTCGATGAAGCAGATGATCCAGGCCGGCGTCACCACAGGGTATGTATACGACAAACAAAACCGCCTTTACACGGCCACCACCGGATCGACCACGACCACCTACAGCTACGATCCCAACAGCAACCGCATCAAGAAATCGGTGGGAAGCAGCGCGACCTGGTATCTGGTGGACGCCAACAACCCCAGCGGCCTCGCCCAGGTGCTCCAGGAATCCTCCACCCTCGCCGGGACTCCGACCACCACGTTCACCCTCGGAACCAGCGTCCTCTCCCAAACCAATTTCGCCGGCACCGGCACCTATCTCCTGCCCGATGGCCGCGGCAGCACCCGCCTGACCGCCGACGCCAAGGGTAACATCACCGCCCGCTACGACTACGACGCCTTCGGCACCGCCATCAACTTCAACGCCGGCAGCGCACTGACCAAGTACCTATACGACAATCAGCAATACGACGCCACGCTCGGGCAATATTACCTGCGCGCCAGGGACTACATCACGTCGCTGGGGAGGTTCTCGGCGGCGGATTCGTACGTCGCCAAGCCTGGAGATTTGGGGAACGCCGACTTATATACATATTCCGCGGGGAATGCCGTGAATATGAGTGATCCAAGCGGACACGAGTTGGCGGCGGAGCTCGGCACGCTTGGGGCCTTCGCGGCTTTATCAGCGCTCGTTTTGGGGACTGGAATCACACAGTCCATGTCGCAGGCCCGTCATGTGAGCTTCAATCTCGGCATCAGCGAACAGATCAGCGGGATGCTCGCATCCGGACAGCAAGTGCTGATGCGCGAGGCGGTGCTTATGGCGTCCGACGAGGCGGTTCTGGTGAGTTCGATAAGTTCGGTTATGGTCAAGGCCCGCGCGGTCGCGGCAAACCTTCCCGAGTTGCCGCCAATGTTTCCCATCCTCAAGAGTGCGGGCGCGAGCGTATATGCGCTTGACGTAGGAGCGCTGGCGATCAATCCCGCGTGGTTCGTGCTCAACTACAACGGGCCGTCGAGCCCACTGACTGCTGCAAATCGGCTAGCGGCCCGATTTAAATCAACTGCGCTGTTGGCGACGATGCCAGCTGGTCAGCAGCTCGATGAGTTCCCCTACGCATCCACCACCCAGGGCGGGGCGAGTGCCATCACCGGGGGGGTGCCGTGGCGGGAGAATGCGGTCCAAGGCGGGCTGTTAATCGCGTTTTATCGCTACTCGCTCAAGAGTGTTCCACTTAGCCCATTTTTGGTTGTTCCAATCCCCCTCTAATAGGGGAGTCAGCCATCATGCACGATCATGATTCAGGTTACTACACCTATCGTGACAAGGAGGTTTCACTGCGTATTCCGCGCTATCTGAGGCCAAAGAAAGGCATTCGCTATTTCGCGCCAAAAAGGAAAACCGGCGGCGAGACGCCACTTCTTGGAATCGCAGTTACGTTCTATGACACCGTGTTGGCGTTCAGAACCGCGTGGTCCGCGATAATGGCAGCTATCTCATTCGACTTCTCCGAAGTGAGGACACGCATCATAAGGCGGGGGAAGGCGGATTCAGTGGCGGAAGGACTGGAGCTGTTTATTTCGTGCAGCAACATTCTGAATAATGACGTTCTCCATAGCTACAAGATTCTGTTCGTTTGTGGCTCTCGGCGCGTTCAGATCGATTTGTTCGGCAGGTGCGAACTCGCGTTGTTTGAAAGGCTCTGCCGTGACATCGTAGTCAGCGTCCGTACGGACGACGGCTCGGCATAAATGCGATGGGGGTTTCGTAGCCGTCGCCTGATCAAGAAGTATAAAACGAGGTCGCAATGACAAGCGCCAAGCTTCGAGGATTCCGAGGTTTCACTCTCATTGAGTTGCTCGTCGTCATCGGCATCATCGCCGTGCTGACGGCGATCCTGCTGCCGGTGCTCGGCGGGGCGCGGCGGCGGGCCAGGGCAGTCAAATGCGCCGCCCACCTTCACCAGATCGGGCTGACGATCACCATGTACGTGGACGACAACCGAGGCTATCTGCCGATCGGCGGAGACTCCAGCGTCCCTCGTCCCGAGCCGACAGATCCCAGTATTGGTCCGGAGATCGGTGCGGTTTGGTTCGAATAATTTCGGTTCTTCCGGCTTTTGCGTAGGTAGTGCTTGAAAAAAAATGGACATGGCCGTCTCCTCTGGAGTTACCAAGCTTCAGAAAGGAGACAAACTCATGTCCACAAGCCTGTTGTATCACGGATGGGGTATTCGCGGCTACCA
>DASRLH010000405.1:0-2844 GCA_035648595.1 Tepidisphaeraceae bacterium | reverse complement strand
GAACACACTCCAGCTTTTGCAAGGGCTGGGATATGACACGACCGGCTTTCGTTCTAAATCCTGGAGCGAATTTGCAAAGCCCGGCGCACCATCGCTCGATTTTGTTTTCACGGTTTGTGACAACGCGGCGGGCGAAGCGTGTCCGGTGTGGCCCGGCCAACCTATGACAGCGCATTGGGGCGTCCCCGATCCCGCCGACGTTCAAGGCTCAGTGGCAGAAGTTGCAGTCGCCTTCAAGGATACCTACCGAATGCTTTTCCAACGCATCGGAATTTTCACCGCGTTGCCGATCCGCAGCCTCGACAAGCTCTCGCTTCAAACGAAGTTGAAAGAGATCGGGCGAGTAAGCGATGCGGTAGTCAAAGAGTCTACTTGATGCCGTCATCGTCACAGCGCGTCGTTTCCGAAATGCTCGGGACGGCGTTCCTACTCGCGACCGTCATCGGCTCGGGGATCATGGCGCAACGGCTTTCGGGCGGAAATGACGCGCTCGCACTCTTGTGCAACACGCTGCCGACCGGTGCGATGCTAACCGTGCTTATCCTGATTTTCGGCCCGGTATCCGGCGCTCACTTCAACCCCGCCGTGACGATTGCATTCGCGCTACGCGGCGAGCTGCCTTGGCCCCTGGCCTGCATGTATCTTGCCGTCCAGGTGGGCGGCGCATTCATGGGCGTATGGGCTGCGCATATGATGTTTGAGCTTCCAGTCTGGCAATTATCAACACACGTCCGAACAGGTCCGGGCCAGTGGTTCGCAGAAGCGGTGGCAACATTCGGCCTGGTGCTGACAATATTTGGTTGCGTCGCGCGTGCACCTGGTTCGGTCGCATTCGCGGTGGGCCTCTATATTACGGCAGCCTATTGGTTCACCGCCTCGACATCTTTTGCAAATCCTGCGGTGACGATGGCTCGCGCTCTTTCCGATACGTTCGCCGGCATCGCCCCAGCCGGAGTTTTAGCCTTCATCATTGCCCAAATGATTGGAATGCTGGCCGCAGTGGGGCTCAGTCGATGGCTTTGGCGCACGTAATGTCCGCTTTGGGTCCAGGCCGTGTGAAAACGCGGCTCCGCATTCCGAAACTGCTCTCGACCAACAGTGGCTGAGACCAACGTGGCGATTTCAGAGTATTTTTGCTGTTCTGCGTCTCGAGGCAACCTCCTTGCACCTCCGTGCAGCGTGGGCGGCCGTCGGTGTCGCCATTGAGTCCACTGCCCGCGCCTCACGCCCGCATGGCTGCCAGCAATGGCTTGACGCCGACGATGTTCAGCACACGCGTGAGATTGTAGCTGAGTACGTTCAGCGCCATTTCGGTCGCTACATTGGGCAATCGCTTCATCAGAAAGTGCGTCGCGCCCATCCGCATCTTCAGTGTGGCGAACGGATGCTCGACGGTTTCACGGCGCACACGCATGGCTTGCGGGTTCTGATCGAGCCGCGTCTGCGCAGCCTCGACAACGTGTTCGTGTGTTCCCAGCGTTTGATGCGGCGCTCGTTGGCCGTTGTGCACTGACCCTTGAGCGGGCATGTGCGGCACGCCTTCGTCAAGTAAATCCTCATTTTCTGGCCATCGTCATCAGCGGTGAAGTGGTGCGCCAGCTTCTCGCCGGCCGGGCAGCGATAGGCATCGTCCTTGGCCAAATAAACAAAATCAGGTTTCCCAAAGCGGCCTGCCGACTTGGCGCCCGAGGTTTGCGGCTTGGGCAGCGTGACCGCGACGCCGGCCTGTTCGCATGCAAGGATTTCCTCACCTTTAAAATAGCCCCGATCCGCAACGACGTCCAAGTTATCGCTGCACAGTGCAGCTTTCGCCGCCTGCGCCATCGTCGCCAGTTGCGATCTATCGGTGCCGACGTTGGTGACCTCGTGCGCGACAATCAGATGGTTCGTGGTGTCGACTGCACTTTGCACATTGTAGGCGACCATGCCTGAGCCGCGCCCGCTCGTTGCCATCGAGCGGCAATCGGGATCGGTCAGCGATATCTGCTTGTCGGGCGAGGCGAGCAATGCCTTTTCAATCGCGGCCAGCCGTTTCACTTCTTCTTCGAGCTTCGCCAGCTTTTCCTTAAGCCGCGTCTTGGTCAGCAGCACCGTTTCCGACGGCTCTTCTCCTGCGGCAGTCTGGTGGTCGGCGGTGTCGAGTTGGCTCATGTAGCGCGCCACGCTCTCTTCGATCTGCTTCTGGCGGCGCTGGATCTTGCCCTGCGTGAAGTTGTCCTTGCGGAAGTCGGCGATGGTTTTGTGATCCGGCGCGAGCCGTCCGGTCAGCCACATCACCTCGATATTGCGGCCAGCCTCACGCTCCAGCCGCCGGCTCGATTGGACGCGGTTGAGATAGCCGTAAATGTAGAGCTTGAGCATGGGCGAAGGATGGTACGCCGGCCGGCCGGTCGCTGCCGGATCGACGCCATCGAACCCGAGGTCGCGGAGTTCCAACGCATCGACGAACACATCGACCGCGCGAATAGGATTGCTCTCGCCGACCCAATCATCGAGGCATTCCGGCAACAGCGTCGTCTGCTGGCGATCCGCCCCTTGAACGAAACCCTGCATCACTTCCCCCGCCGATTCAGCAAGAGAATCATAGCATCGATGGGGTTTTCACACAGCCTGGGTCATTAGCGGACATACCATCGCGGGCCAAATCCCATCTTTGTCCGCTTTGGTCCGAAAGCCGACAAACTCGGGAGCAGCCTGTTTGTCCGCTTAGAGACCGTTTGAGAATGGATTGTGTTGAAGCTTTTGGCGTGATTCAAGCTTGGGATGTGGACCCCAGCGAATCGTGGCCGGATGGCCGATATTGCGAAGAAAACGAAGCGATACCCGTCCGATCTAACGGACGAG
>DASRLH010000404.1:0-7438 GCA_035648595.1 Tepidisphaeraceae bacterium | reverse complement strand
GGTCCGAGGCGCGATCGGTCGTGGGCCGACTGCCGTGTCCGCATGACTCTGAGCGAGGCTCGTCGCCACGCAGGCACGACGACGAGCAGTAGAACCGTTTTTTGGTTTTTTGAACATACAAGGCGCAGAGACGCAGAGAAGATAAAAAATATTCTCGATTGGTTCAATCGCGCCGAGTTTGTACTCAACGCCAATCGCGGATGTTTCCTTTTGGGCGTATTGAAAGCATCTGCATCATTGGCGTTATAAGAATCACGTCGGGTATTTGTGTTCGCCTCTCCTTCTTTTTTTCTTCTCTGCGTCTCTGCGTCTCCGCGGTGAATCCGCCGCCGGATGCGAAGAAGCGCGCAGGGGGCTCTATTGGCGCATCGTCGGTTTGCGTCCCGGCGGGTTCCAATTACCATCCGCCGGACAAGGAGATCTCAATGTTGGTTCATGTGGTGTATTTCTGGCTGAACGACGATGCCCCCACGGACGAGGCGGCGAAACTCGTCGAGGGTTGCAGGACGCTTCTGGGGAACGTGCCGACGGTCCGCCAGTTGTTTGCCGGCGGCCCCGCGCAAACCCCCAAGCGCGAAATCATCGACGACGGTTATGACGTGGGGCTGTGCGTCGTCCTCGATGACATGCCGGCCCACGATGTTTACCAGGAACACCCGCTGCACAAGGAGTTCATCGCCCGGCACAAGGCCCACTGGAAGCGGGTGCAGATCTATGATTTTCAGCAGTGATTTGGCCGCTCTTCCGCGGGTTTCCGTGCACGTTCGCGATGGCTTGATGTGGGCGATTTTTGCCGTCACTTACCTTGGCATGGCGCTGGGGCGAATGCCCTGGCTGGTGATCGACCGCACCGGCATCGCCCTTCTGGGCGGCATCGCCATGCTCGTGGTTGGCGGCGTGACGTTCCCGCAAGCCATCGCGCATATCGATTTTGAAACGCTGGCGCTTCTCTTTGGATTGATGGTTTTTTCCGGGCAGCTTCGGGCCGCGGGATTTTACGATGTGGTGGGCCGGCGGCTCACGGCGCACGCCCAACATCCCAAACGCCTGCTGGCCGGCGTGATTGGCGTCAGCGCGGTGGTGTCGGCCCTTCTCGCCAACGACATTGTCTGCCTGGCCTTTACGCCGCTGATTTGCACGTCGTTGCTCAAGGCTCGGCGTGATCCCATTCCGTATCTGGTGGCGCTGGCGACCGCCAGCAATATCGGATCCGCGGCCACCGTCATCGGCAATCCGCAAAACATGTATATCGGCACCGTCGCCCGCCTCCCCTTCGGCCACTTCACTGCGCTGATGACGCCGCCCGTGCTCGTGGGGCTGGGCGTGTGCTGGATCGCAATCGCGCTGATATTTCATCGCAGGCTTCATTGGAATGGCCAGGAATTGTCGGGCGAGGATGCCAGCGTCGGCGAATGCTATTTTCCCAATTCGCCCCTCAACTTGCAGCCTGCCGCCGGCGCCGGAGCAAGACTTGCTGCCTACGATGGCATTCTCATCGCCAAGACGCTGATCCTCCTGGCCATGCTCATCGTCTGCTTCCTGTTTGCGCGCGGGCAATGGCGGGCGGTGGCCGCGCTGGCCGGGGCCGGGGTCCTGCTGCTCTCCACGCGCGCCAAAGCCGCCGCCCTGCATGAACGGGTGGACTGGAGCCTGATGCTGCTTTTCATCGGCCTGTTCATCGTCAACGGCGCGATGCAACAGCACGGCCTGATCCAGCGCGTATTCCAGGCATTCGCCTCCCACGGCCTCGCCCTTGGACGGCCCATCACGCTTTCGGGAGTCACCCTCTTGCTGAGCAACATCGTGAGCAACGTCCCGGCGGTGCTGCTGCTGCAACCCGCCGTCGCGCGCGCACATGACGAAAGCCTTTGGTATCTGCTGGCATTGGTCAGCACCCTGGCCGGCAACCTCACACTGGTCGGCAGCATCGCCAACCTCATCGTCGCCGAATCCGCCGCCAAACTAGGCGTTCGGTTGGATCTTAAGACCTACTGCAAAGTCGGTGTGCCGGTCACGATTGTCACGGTGGCGTTGGGAACGTGGTGGATGGTGGCAAGGAAATGACGTTGGTGGAAATGATGAATGCTGAGTGATGAAGAAGGAAGGGAAGTAATGAAGGGCGGAAAGAGGAACTTCAATCGTGACACGGGCGTCTCGCCCGTGCCTGTGGCATAAAATTCGAAAGAACCCCCCTTCAGTCCTTACTCTCTGCGTCTCGGCGTCTCTGCGGTGAATCCTCGTGTTTTTTAATTTAGGCGCCCATTCGTGTCACGGCGAGGCCGCACGCTTTTCCAGATGCCGATGGCCCAGTTGAAATCCTCGAAATCCTGGAAGTAAAGGGTCACGCAGCAAACCGACCCGCGGGCGGCGGTCCAGGTGTTCAGGCCCCAGTATTTATTTCCGTTGTCGATCTCCGGCAGCAAATAGCCATGCCCGCAAAGACCCGGCTCCTCGCGGTCGAAGATTTGCACGGGAATGCCGGGCCGGCCTTCGATCATCTTCTGGATCGCATCCTCGGCCGTCGCGTTGTTGGTCTGATAAACCGAGCAATAAATCGTCCGGCCCGGCATGTGAAGCATCACCTCGCCGTCAATTATCTTGCGCACAAACTCGTCCTCCACGACGAGGCTCCAGTCGTTGGCGATGGAATGCGTGAGCATGCGGAATGGGGTACGCCGGGCGATCGCGCCAACCGGGGAGCCGGCGGCCTGTTTGGGGCTGGCGTCCATACACCTCCACACTACAATTAAAATAGGCGCGGGTAAAGGCGAGGTCTACGTGAGGATAACTGCGGGATGTTCTTCCCGTTTGCCTTTCAATGTTCGCAAATATGCCCAGACGATTCGTCCGTGGCGATATTCAGGTCTTAAGGTTTGCATCGCGTGCGCCGCCTCATCCGCGTGGGCGTACCGGATGTCGAACCGCTAAGTCACGATCAGCGGGCTCGTCTGAAATCGCAGGCGGCGAGGCAAGCTTTGCCAAATAAAGCAGGCGCTTTTGCGAGACCGCGTTTTCGTCTGCCGCGCTGGACTTGCTCACGCGCAACGGTGACTTTCGTCCGGCAGTTTTAGGCGTTTTAGCCGATGGACGCGCCGCGGTCTTTAGTTGAGATTGGGTTCTTGCCGACATAAATTCACCATGAACAGTATCGCATCCAGCGATTCCCGGTCAAGTTCTATTGAATTGCCGGAAGTTCGCGGCTGTTCGTGGGGCATTTGGTTCCCAACTTCCATCGGCTTTTCCTACAGAGGACGACAGGTTACATTTCTTTGTATGCCAAGCATTCAGAATTTGAAGACCGTTTCATCCAATATCCGTCCCGCGCTCGACGCCGCGTTACAGGAAGGCGGCGGGCTGCTTCGCCTGGCGCCTTGCTGGGTGCCGCGATCGTTTTTGCAGCCGGGCAAGCGGCTCAAGCTGCATCCCGATGACTTGTACGCGTTTGGCCTCAATCGCGGCGGAATCGATGAGCGGTGGTTTGCCTCGACCACCGTTTGCGCCAATGAGAACCGCACGCCCGATGAAGGGCTGAGCTATGTCCTGCGGGGCGGCGAGCGATTCACGCTGGCCGATGCCGTGCAGGAGGCCGGCGAGCAGCTCATCGGCGCCGGCATCTGGCGCAAATACAAGAAATGGCCCGTCTATTCCAAATTCTTCGACAACATGGGCCCGATTCCGCACCACATGCACCAGAACGCCGCCCAGGCAAAATTGGTGAAGCAGGAAGGCAAGCCCGAAAGCTATTACTTTCCGCCGCAACATAACAACACCGGGAACAACTTCCCCTACACCTTCATGGGCCTCAACCCCGGCACCGCCAAGGCCCAGGTCCGCAAAACCCTGGAAGACTGGAACAAAGGCGACAACGGCATCCTCGATCTATCCCAGGCCTACCGCCTCAAGCCCGGCACCGGCTGGCTGATTCATCCGTGCATCCTTCACGCCCCCGGCTCGCTTTGCACCTACGAGCCGCAATGGGGAAGCGACGTGTTCGGCATGTATCAGTCCTTGGTCGAGGGGCGCGAGGTGCCTTGGTCGCTGCTTGTGAAGGACATGCCAAGGGAAAAGCATCGCGATCTGGATTTCATCGTCGAGCAACTCGACTGGGAAGCCAACGTCGATCCAAATTTCAAGGCCAATCATTACCTCGAGCCAAAAGCCGTCGCGGACACGAGCTGGGATGGCTATATCGACAAATGGATCGTCTACGGCAAAGTGCATGGCGAGCAGCTCTTCACCGCCAAGGAACTGACCGTCGATCCGGGCAAGAAAGCGACAATCAAGGACAACGGCGCCTATGGCCTGATCTGCGTGCAAGGCGAAGGCCGGATGGGCAAACTCCGGCTCAACTGCCCCAAGCTGATCCGCTTCCACGACCTCACCGAAGACGAAGTCTTCTGCACCGAAAGCGCCGCCAGGGCCGGCGTCGTATTCGAGAACACCTCCACGACCGAGCCGCTGGTCTGCCTGCGGTATTTCGGGCCCGACGCGAACCCGGATGCGCCGGCGCTGAAGTATGTGGGGGGTGTGAAGCTGTAAGCATATCCGGCGGCACCACGGTGTCGCTTCGATGGAGTTGCGATGGTCACGTTTAGCAAGCCCAGCCGACTCACGCCGGAGGATGTGGAGCGCGCGGGCAAACGCGATGGAAAGCGATATGAATTGATAGATGGAGCACTGCGTGAAAAGGCAGTCGGGATGCGAAACGCCTTCATCGCTGGATTGATCAGCGCGCGATTGAACGAAGCGTTTTACCCCTCATTCGGTTGCGCGATTGCGGGCGCAATGATCTATTGCTTCGATCGACCGGACCACGGGCGCAAGCCGGAAGTGACGTTTATCAGGCTGGACCGACTTCCGGGGAAAAAACTGCCTCAGGGCGATCTCATGGTGGCGCCGGACCTTGTCGCCGAGATTTTATCCGACGAGATCGCCGCCATTGAGGTGCAGAACCGTCTCGACGAATATCTCGCCGCCGGCGTCCGCCTTGTCTGGATCGTCAATCCCGATCGCCGCACCATTCGCATTTATCGGGCCGATGGAACCACCCGGCTGTTTCAGGGGGCCGACGTCATGGAAAACGAGCCGCTGCTGCCGGGGTTTCGACTCGTAACTGCGGAGGTCTTTCCCGACGAAGGCACGGCAATGATTGAGAAGGGCACGGCTCTGCCGGCATGATCAGCAAACGATCCCGCGGAATCATTCGTCCGACAGGTCGCCCGCCGATTCCTCGGTCAGAATCTCGTGATCCGAAGTCGGTTCGTCCGGGTAATGACCGTTCAGGTAATCGTCCGAGTTCGGATGTTGGTTTTCCGAGTTTTTTGTTGAAGTTTTGTCTGTAGGCGTTTGGCCCGACACCATGGGCTTCTGATCGCTTATCGTGTGATCGGGCTGATGGGGCGCCACGCCGGCCGAGCCGAGCTTACGGTGGGCGCGGCCATCCACCACATCCTCGGCATTCAACTGATTCTCCGGATTCTGCTTGTTGCCGACCGTGTGCGGCAGGTGATCGGGCGAATGATCGGCGGGCGTGCTCTTATTATTGTCCATCCGGCCCATGCCGGCCTCGTTCTCAGGATTGGCCCGCTCGTAACTGCTGGCGGGGTCGGGGGCGGATTCCTTTGAGAGCGGATGCTTTTGTTCTGCCATGACGTACTCCGGTTTGCGTCGGTCCATCATACGGAGTTAAGCAGGCCGAGGGAACCGGCGAAATCCGACGGAGCAGCGAACTGGCCCAGCCCAATCGTGGCATGGGCGGCCCGCCCATGGCGTGCGGTACCGCCGCACGAATCGGCAGTATTTTGCCGATGGAGTTTAGACATGCGGGCACCGCCGGCCCGCTTTATCAGCGATTTCGTTTTGCCTCGCCTGTCAGGTGATAGACGGGAAGCGTGTACCCGACCCACGCGACCGGCTTAAGCGTCCTGAAGTAATCATAGCCATGATCCTTCGCGTGCAACTGATTCACGCTGACGATGTACCAGCCCGGCGGCAATGTTCGCCCGATTGCATCGTGCGATTGGGCACGCCTCGAGGCGACGGGAACGGGGATCGGCTCGCAGTTGATCCCGATCATCTCCGGCGTGACAAATGGCGCATCGGCGGCCAGATAAAGCGGCCGCGCCTGCGGATTCTTATCATACCAACTTTTGAGATATAGCATGTCCTGCCCCCAGTCGGCGTTGCTGTTTCCAAGATAGTAGCTTCCGCGCCTGGGGCCGCCGGCCAACTCGTTGAAGTAGGATAAACTATGCGGAAAAACGGACACGCTGCTGATGATAAACCAACCCAGGGCCGCGCCGCCCACTATCATGATCGCGCGATGCCGCATGATTACAGAGCGGGCGACCTTGCTCACCCAGATGATCGCGAAGGGAAAGATCGGCAGCACATATCGCATATGGTGGTCAAAGCCGGTCTGGGAGCTCACCAGACCAAGCACCGCGACGAACGGAAGCAGCACGCACAACTCATTTCCGAAGGTGCTACGATATCCCCGTTTCATAAAGCAAACGGTCAACGCGATCAACCCAAGCGCCCATGCGCCGATGGGTACTTTGATAAGCAGCGCGAACAGGTAGTAATACCACCAGCCGCCGTGGCGCCATTGGCCGTTCAGGTAGGACCATAGATGCTCATCGAACTCGGATTTTTGAATATCGATGCCGGATACATAATTCTCCGGGAGCGGCACGCGGATATGACCCAGCCAGGTTCCCGCGAAGCGGTTGCCGGTAACGGCGCTGTTTGGGGATCGGGCAACGCCGGTGAGCGTGCGGGAGACAAACTGGTAGTCGCCCAGGCGTTTGAAAGAGCGCTCGAAGCAATAGCCCAGGTTGATGACCCACACCGCCAGCGCCAAAATCACGATGACCCCAAGCCACTCCCGCCGGAAAAACCGGAGAGGACGCGGGCGTTGCAGCAGCCGAAACGCCAACCATTCCATCGGCCAAAGCAGGAACAGAATAATCCACGTCGTCTTACAGAGCTCCGCCAGCCCCATCACGAGCCCGGCAATAATCATCCGCGCCACGGACGGCGCGCAAAGCCATCGCCAAAACGCATAAGCGGCGGCAAGCCCCAGCGCCGTCGCCCCCATGTCCGGCGTAATCAAGTGCCCAAACGCCAGCAGCGTCGGCGAGAAGGTCCACAGCGTCATCGCCATGATCCCGGCAAGCGTGCCATACAATTCCCGCGCCCAGATGAAGCAGAGCATGCCGCCCAGGAGGGCAAGCGGAATGCAGGCCCAGCGTGCCGCGGTCATGAGCCACAGTGAGCGGCCGCCGTTGGCATCCAGGAATTCCTTGCCGGCCATGAACTCGACCCGCACCGTCGGGCTGATGGGGCCATCGTAATACCCGACGTGGTTTTTCGGATGCAGAAGAACAACGGGCGCGGCGGCGATCAGCCGGATGAGCGGCGGGTTGACGCGATACAA
>DASRLH010000403.1:0-4261 GCA_035648595.1 Tepidisphaeraceae bacterium | reverse complement strand
ATCGAACGCCTTCGTACCTTGTTCGCCCTGGCTTCCATGCCAATACTCCTTTGAATCAATGGAACGATAATGCCACCAATATGTTATACTCGCTGGCGGACGCAAAAAAATGTGACGAAAGATGAGGCGTCTCGCCCGTGCGAACGGCGTGGCAGTCAAGGAATCGTGATATTTGCAACCCGATGACGGAATCTTTTTCATGACCGACCCCTACATCCAGACCCTCTTCGCCGAACGGATCGGTGGCAAGTCGTACGGCAAGAGCACGGAGATTTACAAGTTTGAGAAGATCAAGCGCGCCAAGCGCGCCGCGCTGGCGGCGCATCCGGGCATCGAATTGATCGACATGGGCGTCGGCGAGCCCGATGAAATGGCGTTCCCGGAATCCGTCGAGGCGCTGTGCAACGCCGCGCGCAAGCCCGAAAATCGCGGCTATTCCGATAACGGCGGGTCGCTCTTCAAAGAGGCTGCCGCGCGGTGGATGAAGCGCGTGTGCGGCGTCGATGGGCTCAACCCCGAAACGCAGATCGTCCATTCCATCGGCTCCAAGGCCGCGCTGTCCCTTCTGCCCGCCTGCTTCATCAATCCGGGCGACGTGGCCCTCATGACCACGCCCGGCTATCCGGTCTTCGGCACCCACGCCAAATACTACGGCGGGGAAGTGCATAACATTCCGCTACTCGAGGCAAACCATTTTCTTCCCGATCTGGCCAGTGTGCCGGCAGACAAATTGAAGCGTGCCAAGACGCTGGTGATCAACTATCCGAACAACCCGACCGGCGCCAGCGCCACGCCGGAGTTTTTCGCGCAGGCGGTCGCGTTTGCCAGGCGGCACAACCTGGTGGTCATCCACGACGCGGCTTACGCGGCCCTGCGCTTCGAGGGCCAGCCGCTCTCGTTTCTGGCGACCCCCGGCGCGATGGACGCTGGCGTCGAGTTGCACTCCATGTCCAAGGGCTTCAACATGACCGGCTGGCGTCTGGGCTTCGTGGCCGGCAATCCGCTGATCGTGAAGGCCTACGGCGACATCAAGGATAACAGCGATTCGGGCCAGTTTCTGGCCATCCAGGAAGCCTGCGCCCATTCGCTGGATCACCCGGAAATCACCGCGAAGATCGCCGCCAAATATTCCCGCCGGATGGACGGGCTGGTTGCAGTGCTCAACAAGCATGGCCTCAGCGCCAAAAAGCCCCGCGCCTCTTTCTTCCTCTATGTAAAGGCCCCTAAAGCCGCCGTCGGCGCGGATGGCACGCGCGTTGTGTTCGAGAAGGCGGAAAACTTCAGCCAATGGCTGATCACAGAAAAACTCATCAGCACCGTCCCCTGGGATGATGCCGGCGCTTATGTGCGTTTCAGCGTGACCTTCGTCGCGGGGGATTTGCCCCAGGAGCAGCGCGTGCTGGCGGAGATTGACAGGCGGCTGGAGGGAAGCGGGTTTGAGTTCTAAGCCGAAAAGATACATTTAGGCGCGAAGGCACTCAGAGCGGGCGAGTCCGTAACCCAAAGAAAGAGGGAAACCACGAATGGACACGAATGCACACGAATGAAGATTAATTATTCGTGCCAATTCGTGCTCATTCGTGGCAGTCTTCTCTCCCTCGATTCCCGATCTTGCAAACAAGCATGCCGGTTCGAGAAGATTTTACAGGATACCTTGAAGGGAATTCCGAAACCCGAATTCAAAAATCCGAATTGAATGCTTCGTGCCTTGGTGACTTCGTGGTAAAAATCTTCTCTTCGGATTTCGGATTTCGTGTTTCGGATTTCCGCCCGAATAATTCAGATTATTCATGCCGCCCGTTACCGCCTATATCGCGCTGGGCGCCAACCTCGGCGACCGTGAACGCAATCTGCGCGATGCGCTGGCGTTACTGGAGGGCGTGCCCGACGTGAAGGTGAATCGCGTTTCTCCGTTCCTTGATAACCCCACCGTCGGCGGCCCGCCGGATTCGCCGCCGTTCCTGAACGCGGCGGCGGAGCTACAAACCACGCTGGCCGCGCGCGACTTGCTGCAAAAGCTCCTGGAGATCGAGCAGTCCCTGGGTCGCGTGCGGCGGGAGCGTTGGGGCCCGCGCGTCATCGACCTTGATCTCCTTGTCTATGGGCCGGAGATGATCGCCATGCCAAACCTCGTCGTGCCGCACCCCCGCCTGCGCGAGCGGCGATTCGTGTTGGAACCCCTTGCCTCGATCGCCCCCGATCTCGTCGTGCCCGGACTCGGGCAAACGGTGGCGGAACTGCTGCGGCGGCTGGCCATGTAGCGGGACGAAAACTGCGCAAAGACCGCAAAGGCGCAAAGGCGCAAAGAAGTCTCAGCGGGAGCCCGCAACCGAAAGAAAGAGGGAGCCACGAATCAGCACGAATGTACACGAATGAAGACAAATTATTCGTGTCCATTCGTGTTCATTCGACGCCGTGCTTCTTGGCCCGATTCCACGATAACCGTCACCGGCCCATCATTCACCAACTCCACTTTCATATCGGCCCCGAACCGTCCCGTCTGGACCGGTACGCCCTCTGCGCGGACGGCGTCCGCCAGCGCATCAAATCCCTTCCTCCCCACTTCCGGTCCGGCGGCAGCCGCGAAGCTGGGCCGCCGGCCATGGCGGGTGTCGGCGGCTACCGTGAAGTTGCTCACCAGCAACACCGCTCCGCCCGCCTCCCGCACGTTCAGATCGAAATGTTTATCGCCGTTGCGAAAGATGCGCAGGCTCGCCAGCTTGCGCGCGGTCCAGGCGATTTCCTCATCGCCATCGGCTTCAGCGACCGCGACGAGCGCCAGCAGCCCCTGGCCGATCTGGCCGACGATCTCGCCCTCAACCCGGACGGATGAAGATAGGACGCGCTGAACGACGGCGATCATAAATGCCTCTCATTGGGTCTGCGAAGCATAGCATCAAAATCCCGCCCGGCTGGATCGGCCGTTCATCCAATGGAGGTAGAAAGATAAACAAAGAATCGCCGCGATGACGACCGCCGACAACGCTCCGATGCTGATTCCGATCAAAGCCACCCATCGCACGCCCTTGATTCCCCGTGTCTTCGCATATCGGCGAGCGATCACTCCCGTAGCGACGCCTCCGAGGCACAGGCTTAAAGCAATCAGAAAAGCCACATTAAGAGAACGCAATGGATTGGCGCTGCCGATCAGCAGAAAGCCGATGGCATACCCTGCCCACCCGCCGCAAATCGGCGCCAGGGCCGAGAATACGCCCAACGCCCATGCGACCGCGCGGCTGCCGCGCGGGGCGGAGGGGCTCGCATAATCGAGCGGTTCAACGCTCGGCTGGGTCATTTGAGCATTAACTCAACAAAAGTACGCAACCGCCAACGACAGCGGCTCCAATCAGAAGCGATGCGATGCTGATTCCAACGAGCGCCACCCAGGAAACGGCTGGGATTTTACGATTTTTTGCGTACCGCCGCGCGATGACTCCCGACGCGATGGCGGCGAAACACATACTTATGGCGATTGAGAAATAGACCACAAGAAATCGCGCGAGGTTGGCATTCGCAACGACTCCGTTGGCGCTAAAAAAGACTCCGCGCGAGCCTGTTACCAATCGGGCGATGTGCATCGCCGTCCAGCCGCTCGAAAGCGGCGCCACAACAGATAGGACTGCCAAAACCCACGCCGTCACTCGACTGCCGTGCGGCAGTTCGGGTGTGGCGTAATCGAGAGGATCGAGGCTGGGACGCGTCATCAACGTAAAAATGATGAATAGAAGCCAAGAGCAATGACAGCGCAGAATACGCCGCTGATGCAGATTCCAATCAGAGCCACCCATCGCGCCGCGCGCATCTGGCGCGAAATCGCGTATCGCCGGGCCACCAATCCGGCGGAAACGCCTGCAAGACCTAAAGCCGAAACGATTGAGTAATACGCCGCGAACTCCCGGAAGCCGTTATCCGATGGAAACTTGCTTGCAATCGCGTCGGCCCAGCCGCTCGAAAGCGGCGCTACGATAGAGAGCACGGCCAGCGTCCACGCGATGCCGCGACCGCCGCGCGGCAGGTCGGGTTTGGCGTAATCAAGCTGTGGGATCATCGGCGACGCCATAACAATCTTTTGCAACGCTCCCAAATTTTCAGAACGAGGTCCGCCGCGCTGCGACCTGCTTCGTGACACGGGCGTCCCGCCACAGGCGTCCGGGATTTTGCTTGGCGTGACAATAGCAATAATCTGCATTGCGCCAGCCGTTGGTTTGTGTCATGCTGCCCGCGTGGCATTCGAGCCTGCTCAATCCTCGGTTCCCGGCTC
>DASRLH010000402.1:0-11581 GCA_035648595.1 Tepidisphaeraceae bacterium | reverse complement strand
GGCTGCGGAGTCGACCTGATCGAAGACGACCGTCTGTCGCTTTCATGCTGCATGCGTGGAATTGAACTCATGCGAAATGTCGGCGAATACAACACGCCTCCCACGCCAATGTTCTGATGGCGTGGCGGCATTTTCATCAGGCCAGGGTGAGGGTAGAGCGGGAAGCCCGGGGGAACTCAACGCCGCGGTTCGAAGCCCTTAAACACAAAACGCCTGCCACGCCATCAGAACATTGGCGTGGGAGGCGTGTTGTATTCGCCGACATTTCGCATGAGTTCAATTCCACGCATGCAGCATGAAAGCGACAGACGGTCGTCTTCGATCAGGTCGACTCCGCAGCCGTCAGATCAGTGCTAAGTTGAGTGCGAGCGTTCGCGATGGTTTGCAGGTCGCTCGCCAGCGCGGTGACGCAGTTGGAACGGTCGGTGGCGAAGGTTCCGACCGCCGCCTGTAGCGCGCTGCTGGCATTGGGGTCGCTGTTCGCGGCGGTAACAAGCCCTTGGGCGGCGGTCGCGATCGCGCTTGCGTCCGTGGTCCGTGTGGCGATGCGCGAATTCAAGCCGGCAACCAGATCGTTTTGGAGCTGCGCCCGATCGCCCATCAGCTTGGCATGGTCGGCGGTTTCCGCCGAGGAATTCTTGCGATCCTTGATGATCTGAAGGATGTCCCCCTTGATCGTCGCTTCATCATGCAGCGCGGAGATCGACTCATTGAGCCGGTCTTCAAGAAGAGACGTGCGCATGGCCTGTACCTGAGTCCGCAGCGCCGCGAAGGGGGCGACCAGGCTCGTGTCACCCTTGGCTACGTTTTCTCTAACAGCCGTCGTATCGCGCAGAAGCTTGGCATCCCAACTGAAAATATCGCTCTGGAACTTCAGCAGGTCCGCTCGCACTTGCAACCGATCTGCCTTGATCGTCGGATTAAACAGCACCGGCGGCTTGGGAGCGGCCGACAGGAGCACGCGCGATTCCAAGCCCTCAATAAACGCTCGATTAGCCATCTTTACCTCCAAATAAAAGTCCCATCGTGTTGACCACATGGCAACACAAAACAGCAGGAAAACGGAAACCACTCTTATCGGCGAGACGCTCCCAACCAATTGAGTTGGGCCTTTGGGTCTCCGCTTTCACTCATACGGTACTGACAAGTAAAGCGATTATTCCCTGAACGCTCGCATTCTCACATGAAATTCACAAAGCCAATAAACGTCGATGGAATGAATGGAGCGCGTGCCGCGAAGCGTCTTGAGTGTGGAGGACTGCCGGTCGCGCTTGGAGGTGGGATGTTCAGCGGCGTGACTGATTGATATGCGTAATCCAAGGCAATTCAGGATTACTTGCGTGCCCCGGTGCGCTGTTCCCCGCGCGAAATGGCGCTGAAACTCGCGTTCGGCATTGCTCTGATGTGAATGGGCGGTACAGGAAACGAACCTATCACAAAAATAGCGGAAAAACAGGGGGTAACGCCCGAGCGCGGCACAGTTTCCGGCACACTTCCCGCCGATTCCGCCGTGGCCGACGTGGTTGCGGCGTGGCCGGCGTTGCCACCGGCGATCCGTCGGGCGGTGTTGGCGCTGATCGGGGTGAAACCATGACAATCGGAAATGGCATGTATCCGACCGCCCCAACCGCCCGACCGCCCGAAAGCGGCGGCAGTGATAGCGTCAGCGCCGATCTTGTCGGGGCGATCGGCTGGCGGTCGATACTGCCGACCGGGGACATTGACGCTGGGGAGTTCAAGCATGCGTACACGCCACGCGGGACCCGAAGATGAGCTGCCCGACCTGGTGATAAATCCGTATCGGCCCAAGGAGTACGATCGGCTTACCAAGCCGAGGGCGGAATTGCGCAAAGCCCTTAAAAACACGGAGAAAACAGTTTAGCTTAATGCGGCTCTCCGCGAAAGCCGCTGATATCCAACAAGCGGTCATCCACAACATTTGACAATACCTCTCAAATTTGTTATTGAATGCTGCGGACCGTCGCGTTAGTGTTTGTTCCCTTGAGGGAAACAAGAAGTCGTTCTTGGGGCTTCGGGTTCTTCGAATCATTATCGAGACTTCCCATCGGCGTTTCGACTCATCCAA
The DNA here is from genome assembly GCA_035648595.1 of Tepidisphaeraceae bacterium. Classification (GTDB taxonomy): domain Bacteria; phylum Planctomycetota; class Phycisphaerae; order Tepidisphaerales; family Tepidisphaeraceae; genus RYN-428. The sequence continues at coordinate 9,495 of DASRLH010000402.1, read as the reverse complement.
GACCGATCGAACGTTGTGACGCGAAGGCCTGAACTCGGGGCGCCCATTTATCCCCGCTGGCGCTTGCGGAGGAGAGCAATAATGAAGTTTCCAATCTATTGGCATCGGTCACGGTCTGCCCGGATCCTTGGGACTTCTGCCCGGTATGCGGTAGAGGCCCTTGAGCGCCGAACGCTGCTGAATTCCTATCTTGTGACCAATGTCTTCAACAGTGGCACCGGGTCCTTGCGCGACGCCATCACGCAGGCGAACAATAATCCGGGGCTGGACGTCATCAATTTCGGCATTTCCGGGGGCGGCGTGCAGGTCATCAAGCCGACTTTTTTCCTTCCGCAGATTACCGACCCGGTGGAAATCCACGGAGAGTCCCAGCCCGGCTACGCCGGCATCCCGCTCATCGAATTGGACGGCAGCCAGGCGGGCAGCTCCAATGGGCTGGAGTTCAAGGTGGGCGGCAATGTCGTCGAGGGGCTCGACATCCATAGTTTCGCGCTGGACGGCATCGTCTTCGCCGAACCGACCGGTCCCAACCCGACGGGCGGCGACAGCGTCCTGAAAAACTTCATAGGCACCGATCCGACGGGACTGGTGGCCATGGGTAACCAGAGCGGAATCCATTTAATCTACTCGCCTCACGACCTGATCCAAAGCAATCTGATTTCCGGCAACGTCCAGAGCGGCGTCTTCGTCGCCGACCAGTTCTCGACCGGCACGCACATTGAGGGAAACCTGATCGGGACGGACATCACCGGCCTGTCGCCCCTGGGCAATAGGGTAAACGGCGTTGCGCTGGGCGCGCCGCCAACACCCACTCCGGGTGACGGCTTTGCATCGGGTAATTTCGTCGGCGGCGCTGCCGCGGCCCAGCGCAATGTCATCTCCGGCAATGGACTCAGCGGCGTCTGGATCAAAGGCGGTACGGGAAACACGGTGCAGGGGAACTACATCGGCGTCGGTGTGGACGGGACAACGCCGGTGGGTAACGGAATCACCGGAAGCGCGTCGCTGGCCCAGTTCGGCACCGACGGCATCCTGATCGATGGCGCGAGTAATAACGTCATCGGTGGCGCCACAACCGGCGCGGGCAATCTGATCTCCGCTAACAGCAGCGACGGCGTTCAAATAACCGACGGCGCCACGGGTAACACCCTTCTCGGCAACTTCGTCGGCACCAAGGCGCTCGGCCTGGCGCCGCTGCCGAACGGCCGCGATGGTGCCTCCGTTTTTGACTCGACGGGAAACACCATCGGTGGCCAACTTGCCGGGTCGCTCAACGTCATCTCCGGCAACAAGGTCGACGGGGTATACCTCGGTGCAACAACATCGGGCGGCGGAGCCGTCGCAAACCAGGTGCTTGGCAATTACATCGGTGTCGATATCACCGGCCTCACTGCACTGGCAAACCAGAAGAACGGCGTCGAAGTCAGCGGCGGAACCAATAACATCATCGGCGGAGTGACCTCGCTGGCGCGAAATACCATCTCCGGCAACCTGGGCAGCGGCGTCCTCATCGGGGGTTTCAATTCGATCGGCACTCAAGTCTTGGGCAACTTCATCGGGACCAATGCCATTGGCCTGCTGGCCATCCCCAACACCCTTGGCGGCGTCTCCATTTTTGACGCGCCCCTCAGCGTGATCGGCGGGACCACGGCCGCGGCACGCAATGTTATCTCCGGCAATGGGCTCGATGGTGTCACAATTTCCGACGGGCATGCCGTGGGAAATGTCATTGAAGGCAACTACATCGGAACTGATATCAGCGGCAAGACCGCGATCGGCAATACCCAAAACGGCGTGGTCATTACCGCCCTGAGCGGCGGTGCCGCGGCGACCGGTAATGTCATCGGCGGATCCGTTGCGGGCGCGGGCAATGTCATTTCTGGAAACGGCGATGACGGAATACAGATTTCCACGGGCTCGTCCGGCAACAGCGTCCTGGGCAACCTGATTGGCACCAGCTTCACGGGCTTGGCAGCCCTGGCGAACGGACTGAACGGCGTCGAACTGTTCGGCGCCTCGACAAACACCATCGGCGGAACACCGACTGCCGCAGCGCCAACGCCGGGCAACGTCATTTCCGCGAACGCCAATGACGGCGTGCAGATTTCATCCGGCTCTTCCGGCAATACCTTGGTCGGGAACCTCATCGGCACGACCTCCGCGGGCGACAAGCCCCTAGCCAACGGACGGCACGGCGTTGCGATATTTGACTCGAACAACAATACCGTCGGCGGCGCCGCGACACCTGCGGGATCGCCACCGGGGAACGTCATATCCGGCAACGTAGGATCGGGCGTCGCCATTAGCGGTGCTGCCACCGGCACCGCGACCGGCAACACGGTCCTCGGCAACCTAATCGGATTGAACCAACTGGGCACACAGGCTGTTCCGAACCAGCAGGACGGAGTCCTCGTCCAAAGCGCCGCCGGAAATAACATCGGGACCAGCGTGACCGGTGGCGGCAATGTCATCTCCGGCAACGGCAGTGCCGGCGTCGCGATCAGCGGCATGGGCGCCGCCAACGATAGCGTCAGCAACAACTACATCGGCACAGACGTCACTGGCACCAGCGCGGTGCCCAATGCTTTGGCCGGCGTGTTCATCAACAACGTTCCCAACAACACGATCGGCGGCACACCCGCTTCGCGAAACGTGATCTCCGGGAACAACGGCACCGGCGTGGACATCTCCGGAAGCAATGCGTCGGGGAACATGGTGTATAGCAATTTCATCGGCACCGACACCACGGGTACCAAGGTCGTGGCCAACCAGGGCAACGGCGTGCTGATTGATGGAGCTGCGGCGAACTTCATCGGAAACAAAGCCGCCAACCAGGGAAACGTCATTTCCGGTAACGTCGGCGACGGCATCGCGATCTCCGGAGCCACCGCGACAAACAACCAAATCCAGCAGAACTTGATTGGCACCGACCCTAGCGAGAGTCTCAAACTTGGCAACCAGAAGTACGGTATCGAGGCAAGCGGCAACGCCAACAACAACGTGATCGGCGCGCCTCTGACCGGCACGCCTCTGGTCGGGCAGGCCAACACAGTTGCGTACAACGGCGCGTCCCTCGGCGGCGCCAAGGGGTACGGCGTAGTGGTTCCGTTCGGCGCGTCGGATTCCATCCGCGCCAATTCGATATACGACAACGGCGGCCGCGGCATCGTACTGGTCAACCTCGGGAATCCGTTCCCGTTCATTGTGCCAGGTTCTCCTATCGTTACCGCCGTGAAGGCCAGCGGAGCTAACACCGATATTTTCTGGAAATTCAAGGGTAATCCCAGCACCACGTACACCATAGACTTCTACTCCAACATTGCCCCCAGTCCCTCCGGATTTGGGGACGGTCACACCTTTGTGACCACGGAAACCATCACGACCGACGCCAACGGCAATAAAATCTTCGATGGAATCTTCCATCCCGATGAGCAATTCATTTCCGCGACAGCCACCGATTCCGTCGGCAACACCTCGGAATTCTCGATGGTTGACACCGATGCGGACGGCCTTGCCAATGCGTGGGAAACAAATGGCATCGATTACAACGAAGATGGCACGATCGACTTTACCCTTCCCGGAGCCAACCCCAACCGCAAGGACGTCTACGTCCAAATCGACTCAATGGCGAGCTTCGAGCCCACGACGAACGCGCTAAACATGGTTATCAAGGCGTTCGCCAACGCCCCCGTCGCCAACCCCGACGGCTCGACCGGCATTTCGCTGCACCTTGAGTCCGGCGCAACCATGGCGGATCAGCAGTGGATCGGTGATCTGAACGGCGACGGCGTTATCAATGCTTTCGACCTAAACCCATTTAACTGGCTTGCCCCGATCAAGGCGCATGGTATCAACGGCGTTGGAGGATTTGGCACGCCAGCGGAGCAAGCAAATCCGCTGGCGTTGGCGGCCAAGGCCCTGGTCTACCGATACGCGCTTTTTGCCGACCAGTTTCAGATTGTCGGCGCCGACGGCAACGTGAATTATACGACTTCCGGTATCGCCGAAATCGGCGGCAATGACTTGATTGTCGCGCTCGGCGGGTGGGGCCAGAATGCGGACACTGACGAAAATGAAGCCGGCACGTTCATGCACGAACTCGGCCACACCCTGGGTCTGCACCATGGCGGCAACGATGACATTAACTTCAAGCCGAATTATCAGAGCGTCATGAATTATGAGTGGCAGGTTCCGGCAGCATGGATGTATGAGGACCCCAACCAGAATGGCGTGAAGGACGCCGGCGAAACCGACATCAATGGCAATGGCACCTTCGGCGACACCACATGGTCGCTGAACTATTCCACTGCCACCCTTGCATCATTGAACGAAAACACTCTCGTCGAGAGTGCGGGCATCGGCGGGATCCCTGGAAACTGGGAACTGGTGGGGCCGAGTGGCACTCGCATCCTGACCTCGGGAGCCGTGGATTGGAACGGGAACAAGGTGATTGATGCGAATACAGTCACGAGCAGCATTGACCTCAACAATGACGGGACACTATCCACCATCACCGGCTACAACGATTGGGCGAACCTGCAATATTATTTCGCCGATAGCCCTGACGCTGCCAACGGCGCAGTCGCAGCGCCTGACGACAATGAGCTGACCCTCGCTCAGTGGGAGGCGGATAACGCCCAGGGCCCGGGGCCGGGCGTCCTTGAGTTCCAGTCGACCGTGGTCAACTCCTCTGAAAACGATACCCAAGCCGTTATTACGGTCCTTCGTGGCGCCGGGACGACGGGAACTGTGAGTGTGGATTACTCCACTTCCGACGGTACCGCCATCGCCGGATCAGATTACACCGCCACGTCCGGCACGCTCACTTTCGCCCCTGGCCAATACCTTCAAACCATCACCGTTCCTATCCTCAATGACGGCCGAGCCGGCAATGCCACTTCGTTCATTTTGAACCTGAGCAATCCGACCGGCGGAGCCGAACTTCGTGAGGACGAAAAATCGGCCACGGTGACCATCGCGAACACCAATACCGCTAAAACTCTTGTCGTCACCAATACCAACGACAGCGGTCCCGGCTCGCTGCGCCAGGCAATTCTCGACTCCAACGCCAACCCAGGGTTCTTCCTGGGCAATCTCATTAACTTCGACATCGGCGGCGGAGGCGTGCAGACCATCAAGCCCCTTTCACCGCTGCCCACAATCACCACGGCCGTCGCGATCGACGCCACAACCCAGCCCGGCTTTACGGGCACGCCGATCATCGAAATCGACGGCGAGTTTGAGCCGCCGGCAACTTCCGTGATCCCGGCAGCAAATGGCCTGACGATTGACGCGCCATATACGACGGTGCGCGGGCTGGTGATCAACCGGTTCCAGGGCGCCGGCATTCAGGACGGCGGGTACCAGGGCGGGTCGGTGCCTTCGAATTATCCACATATATATTTCGACGCGATCGTCGGAAATTACATCGGAACGGATGTCAGCGGGCTGGTGGCTAAGCCCAATGGAGAGGGGTTGGTACTGGGCGGGATTGGCGGCGGATATTTCACGATCGGCGGGACGACAGCGGCAAATCGAAACGTCATTTCGGGCAATTCCGATAACGGAATTCTCATCTCCAAGGGGAGCAACTTCTACATTCAAGGCAACTACATCGGAGTGGGTGCCGATGGGACCACGGCTCTGGGCAACGGCACCGACGGCGTGCTGATCAGCAACAACGACTACCTCAGCTTCACCGCTTCGGACATCAACATCGGAGGACTCGACGCTGATCAGGGGAACATCATCGCCTACAACACTGTCGGCGTGTTCAACTACCTGCCCCAGGTGGATCTGAACGGCATCGCCAATGGCACCTCGATCCTTTCCAACTCAATCTATTCCAATAAGGTGACGGGGATTCAGTACTACGTCCTGAGCGAGTTTAACAATACCGATCTCTCGGGCGGATCTCTGCACTATCCCCAGAATACGCCTATTCTCAACTCCGCCATCAGCAGCGGCGGGGTGACCACCATCACCGGCTATATCAAGGACAACCCCAACCAGACTTATACAATTCAGCTCTTTAGCAACGTGGGTATTGCCTACGACGGCGTAGAAGCCCAAGGAGCGCAATACCTGGGTACCACGACCGTCACCACCGACGACAACGGCTTTGCCACATTTACGGTCACTTACGATGTCTCGCTGCCGCTGCATACACTGGTGACGGCTACCGCGACTGACGTAGAGAACCAGACGTCCCTCTTCTCGCCACGCCTGGCGGTTGGCGACATCCTCGGCAACACGTACGTTGTGAATTCGAATGCCGACGACGATGAGGGCTGGACCGACCCGGCGCATCTGACTCTCCGCGAGGCGATTTTGGCCGCCAACAATCATCCGGGACTGGACACGATTGACTTTGCCATTGGCTCAGGCGTTCAAACGATCGCACCACGCACATATCTGCCGGACGTCGAGGATCCGGTGACGATTGACGGCACGAGCCAGCCGGGCTTTTCAGGCACGCCCGTGATCGTCATCTCCGGGGCGGCGATGGTGTTGCAGCCGTCACTCTCAAACACCGGCGGCTTGCAGGGCCTGACGCTCTATACCGATGATTCGACGATCCGCGGGCTCGATATCAATAGTTTCTTCTACTACTTTTACGTTTCAAACTCCTCCCCGGTAATTCAGTCCGGCCTGCCGCTGGTGATCTTTGGAAATAACAACGTCATCGCGGGCGATTTCATCGGCACCGACCCCACCGGCACCACCGACGTACCCAACCTCTTCGCCCCGCTTATTGAAGGCAACAACAACCGCATCGGCGGCACGACGGTGGCTGACCGAAATCTCCTCTCCGGTAATGCTTACGGCGATCTGAGCGTCAGCGGCACCGGCAATGTTATTGAAGGCAACTACGTTGGCACCGACGTCACAGGAACGCGGCCCCTGTTTAGCGGCTTTTACCCCTCGACCAACATCAGTTTCCGGTTTGTCCCTTTTACCGGAAACGGAATCTCCGTCACCGGCCAGGCAACGATCGGCGGATCAACTCCGGGCGCGGGCAATGTGATCGCCGGGCTCCTGGCTACTTACGTTACGCTCTTTCAATCCGGCGGCTCCGTTGTCCAGGGAAACATCATTGGCCTGGATGCTACGGGAACCAAATCCCTGTTCCAATTCGGCAGTAGCGACGGTATCGACGTCGAACAATACAGCTATTCCAACACCGGCGACGGTGTGACGATCGGCGGGCCGCTGCCCGGTCAGGGGAACATCATCTCCGGGGGCAGTATCGGCATCGACCTCGGCACGGACAACAATATAGTCCAGGGCAACTACGTTGGCACCGATATCGCCGGCCTGACGGCGTTGGGCAATTTCAACGACGGAGTTCGCGTCGATGGCAACAACAATCTGGTCGGCGGGCCCAATCCCGGCGACGGCAACGTCATCTCCGGTAACAGGGGCATGGGCGTCCGCATCGACGGAAGCAACGGGACCGGCAATATTGTGCAGGGTAATAAGATCGGCGTCGGCACGGATGGCGTGACGCCGATTGGGAACGTAGCCGATGGAGTTGGGATTACCAGTCAATCCTCGAATCCGACCGGCAATTTGATTGGCGGCCTGGCTTCGGGCGACGGCAACATCATCGCCTACAACCGATCCGGTGTGGATGTCAACCAAGGCAAGCAGATTGCTATTTACTCTAACTCCATCTTCAACAACACGGGACTTGGAATTGATCTGGGTCTTGATGGCGTGACACCGAATGATCCCGGCGACGCCGACACCGGCAACAATAACCTGCAAAACTATCCCGTTCTGACTTCCGTAGTCACCGACGGCATCCATGCCAGCATTTCCGGCACGCTCAATAGTACGGCCGACACCGTTTTCCAACTTCAGTTTTTCGTCAACGACATCGCTGATTCCAGCGGCTTCGGCGAAGGCAAAAAATTGCTCGGAACACGACAAGTAGCTACCGACGACACCGGCAATGTCAGCTTCACCGTGACTTTCGCGGCAGCACTCACGCCCAGCCAGTTCATCTCCGCCACTGCGACCGATCCCACAGGCAACACGTCGGAATTTTCCAATGACGCCCAACTCGCCAGCGGAACACCCACGCCCAACCAGCCCCCAACTGTTATCGCCGGCGGACCCTACACCATCAACGAGGGAGATTCCCTCACGCTCGATGCCTCGCATACGTCCGACCCCGACGGCGACCCACTGACATACATGTGGGACATCAACGGCGACGGCGTCTTTGGCGACGCGACAGGAGTTAAGCCGACGCTTACATGGGCGCAGCTCAATGCCCTGGGCATTGTGAATGGTCCCAGTTCGTTCAACGTTCAGGTTCGCGTGGACGACGGGCAGGGACATGTCGTGAAGTCATCGAGCGTAAAGCTCACGGTTCTGAACGTCGCGCCAATCGCCAATGCCGGTCCCGATCTGAACGTCAATGAAGAAGATACGGTCAACTTGACCGGCACCTTCACCGACCCCGGCACCGCCGATACCCATACGTTCAACTGGCACGTTGTAGCCGACAACGGGCAGGTGATCCCCGACGGCAGCGGCTCGACGTTCAGTTTCGTTCCCGACGACACCGGCAACTACGCTGTCACGTTTTCCGTCACCGATAGCGACGGTGCAACGGGTACTACTGTCGTCAATGTTTACTCGAACGATGTGCCGCCGGTGGGCACGATCAACGGTCTGCCGACGCAGGGAACCGTCGGCGTCCCGATCAACCTGACCGCGTCCGCCACCGACATTTCTCCCATCGCCACGGCAGCCGGCTTCCAGTATTTCTGGCAGGCTTTCCCGGAGAACGACGACTCAGTTTACTTCTCTGCCTCAACACAAGACTTTTCGTTCACACCGCCTGAGGCGGACACTTACGACATCTACCTGAATGTATATGACAAGGATTTCGGTTCATCCCAGATCTTCACCGCCCTAACGGTCGTCGGCACCACCGGCACCACGCCGACGGTCACCGTCACCGACGCGGGCGGAGTCTTCACCGGCGCTGCCTTCCCTGCCACAGCGCTGGTCAATGGCTCCGCCAGCCTCGAAGGAATCAGCCCCACGCTAACGTATTACGCGGGCAACACGGCGACAGGCACACCCCTCGGCGGAGCGCCCAGCACAGTCGGCACTTACACGGTGATTGCGAATTTCGTGGGAAGCACCGATTACGTGAGTGCGACCAGTAGTCCGGTCAGCTTCAGCATTACCCCGGCTACCCCGACCGCCACCGTCAGCGACGCGGGCGGCACGCACACGGGTTCGACCTTCCCGGCAACGGCCAAGGTCAATGGCGCAACGAGCCTGGAAGGCATCAGCCCGACTCTGACCTACTACAGCGGCAGCGCCGCCACAGGCACGCCGCTGGGCGGCGCACCCAGCGTTGCGGGCACTTACACCGTCGTGGCGAACTTCGCCGGAAGCGCGGACTACGCCGCTGCCATCAGCAGCCCTGTTACCTTCAGTGTCACCCCGGCTACGCCGACCGTCACCGTC
>DASRLH010000401.1:0-10177 GCA_035648595.1 Tepidisphaeraceae bacterium | reverse complement strand
CGCTGAAAACGGCCCGTTGGCGTGTATGCCAATCCATGAAGATGGCCCACTGACTGGAAAGCCGGATGCGGGAAATCCGCCCGTCCGGTTTGGCGGGAGGGGAGGCCGAAACCAATCGGCCTTCCCTACCCCGATCGATTGCGGCCTGATTCCGTGCCATCAGATATATCACGCGGTAGTGCTTCTATACCCGTGCGCGGCGCCAAATTGAGCGGCTATATTAGATTTCTCGCGACAATCCCGGCATTCCGCTGCAGCACCGGCAGCTTCACCCGTTTCATCGCGCTGTGCCGAAGGGTTTCGCGATATTGCTTTGGCGTCCACTCCATCACGGCCGTCACGTCCAGTCCGCCGGTGGCAAATCGCGGGGCGAGGGCGGGATCGGTGGCGGGTGGGGCGCGGTGGTTGTGCGGGCAGACGTCCTGGCAGATGTCGCAGCCGTAGAGCCAGTCGCCGATTTTCGATTGGAGGTCTGGCGCGATTTCGCCGCGATGCTCGATGGTGAGGTACGAGATGCATCGGCGGGCGTCAAGTTGATGCGGCGCGGTGATGGCGCCGGTCGGGCAGGCGTCGATGCAGCGGGTGCATGAGCCGCAATGATCCTCCAGCGGCTCATCGGTTGGCAGATCAGCCGTGGTGAGCACTTCGCCCAACAGCAGCCACGAGCCGCGTTGGGGGTGGATGATGCAGGTGTTTTTGCCCATCCACCCGATACCGGCGCGGGCGGCCAGTTCTTTTTCCATGACCGGCGCCGTGTCCACGCAGCTTCGCGTCTGCGCGCCGGGGACGGTGGCGCGGATCCAATCCGCCAATTCGTGCAGCCGGCTTTTGATGATCTCGTGATAATCGACGCCCAGGGCATATCGGGCGATCTTGCCATGCGTCGCACGCGATTCAGGCGGCACGTCTTGGAGCGGCGACTGGTAGTTCATGGCAACGCAGATGACGCTTCGCGCATCGGGGAGATAAGTAGCCGGATTCGTGCGCTCCTCGAACCGATTCGCCAAATACGCCATCGACCCGGCGTGGCCGTCGTCGAGCCAGCGCCGGAAATAATCCTGGTGCGCCGAAAAATCGGCCGGCGCGATGCCGACCAAATCAAAGCCGATCTCGTGCACTCTGGCCTTGAGGCTTTGCGCCAGTGCGCGGGCGGAAAGATCGTGAAAGGTCGTTGATGACATTTGTCAGACTCCGAACCGCCTTATAGGTTTGACGCGCCCAATCGTGGGCAAATGTAGGGTTCGCTTCAGCGAACGCGGTTTTCACACTTCCCCGCTACCATGCCTGTGGCGCCAAGCTCCCAATGTCGATCCATTAGTCACGGCGTTCGCGAAATGCGCATCCATCGTAGGCCGTGAAAGCGGCGGGGACGCCGCTTCTACTGGACGCGCTTCGCTCACCGCGGCTTAATCCGCTCGAACAGCACTGCCGCCCCGCCTCCGCCTGGCGTCAGGAAGCGCTCTTTCTCGCGCGCTATCGGCGCGAGTTGCTTAACCAGGGGACTGAGCTTCGACGTGCCATGCCTGGGCAGCGTCGCGATCACGACCCAGAACCGGCGTTCCGGAATTGTCGAGAGTTTGTCGGGCATCCCGGCATGCCAGGGCGCGGGAGGGTTGGGCCAATAACAGAGCAATTCAAGTGACAGCCTGGTTGCGTACGACAATGACTTCTCATCCGGCTCACCCACGAGATAAAGCCCTTCACCAGGCTGGCGATGCGCCCGTGCAAACGCCACCGCCGGCCGGATGCCTGATCGACTGCGGGGAGCGATTACGCGATACGAGGCTTCGCCCAGGCCGCGACCGGCGATGGCAAATGCCGGCAGCACCCACGCGAACTTCAATGCGTTGGGCCCGGCGTCCAGACACATGTCCCGCAGCAGCATCAGCCCCCCGCCGCACAGGAGAAACAGGCCGGGGATCAGATAGACGGACAGGCGGTCGCCATTAAAAGGATATTGCCTGGCGAAGGCGGCGACGATCGCAAGGCCGATCGGCAGCAGGCAGGCGGCCGCCACATCCATTCGCCCGCGCCGGCGCCATCCGAAAATGCCCAGGATTGCCAACGGCGCGACGATCGCGCCCAACGAGCGGTACGGGTGGTTGCACAGCGAATACAACTCGCCGGCCAGCCAAAAGGGAATGCGCAGCGGATGCGCGTAATTCGGAAAGTCATCGATCCAATAGCTTGACAGATAATCCACATGTTGCGGCTTGATCGAAAAGTGATAGAGCAACAAAAACGAGGCGCCGACCAGTGCATAGCCTACAAAATAAATCACCCCGCCCCGTGTGCCTTGCCGAAGCAGGCGCGGAAGAAACAACAGCGAAAGACTTCCGAATAGAATCGACGTGGGGAATGAGAACCAAAGCGCGACGGCACTGAAAATTGAAATCGCCATGAAGCGGGAAGCCGCGCCACGATCCGCGCCTGACTGGTCTTTGGCGCCTTTCAGACGCACAGGCGGGGCCAGCGCCAGAAAAAACAGGATCACGGCGATCAGCGCATCTCCGCCGTACGGTTTCACTTCCGCGGCGTGCCAGATCAACTTATCGGAGAAGGCAAAGAACGCCACGACCCACGGCACGATCACCCCTGGGAGCAGACGCCGGCAGAGCCACGCGAACATGCACAGCGACGCCAATCCGCAAATCAATGACACAAACCGCAGCGCGTATTCGCCCGGCCCAAACGCCAGGAACATGGCGCGCTGGGCCATCAAAAACAGCGGCGGCGCCGCCTGCGCGTAATCCAGCCGGCCCAGAAGCTGGGGAGCCGACTTGTGCATCACGTTGAGCACCACCAAAGCCTCATCGTGCCAGTACGATGGATCGGCCAGATATTGCGCCAGCCGGCAGCCGCATCCGGCGATCACGACAAGCCATAGCGCGATCTGCCCGAACCGCTCATTGGACACGGGGACTGCCAATCTGGGTTGAGGTTGTCTTCCTTCACGAATCATGTTCGCCGATGCAAGGGGCCGCGCGTCTGATACCGGCGTATGGAGAGGTTTGCAAGCGCGCGGCTTGAGTTGACCCAGATGTGCGTAGCTGCCCCCGTGGAATGGGCAGCCCGCCCATGAACTTAACGCTGCCCGACACGCCAGCCGCACCACGGGCGTGCCGCCGGTGCCACAAATCGGCCGCGCTCATCGCGCCTCGCCGCGCGGCGATTGCTCCGAGGGCCAACCTCTTCGCAATCCCCCCGATATGCTTACAATCCCGTCATGATCGATTCCCAGTCGCAACTCCGGCGGTTGATCCGCGACATCCCGGATTTCCCCAAGCCGGGCATTCTTTTCCGCGATATCACCCCCCTGCTTGCTGACGCCTCCGGCTTGGCGCTGGCGGTGGAACTGCTGGCCAATCCATTTCGCGGCAAAGGGATCGACCTGGTCGTCGGCGCGGAGAGCCGGGGATTTATTTTCGGCACGGCGGTGGCGTGCTGCCTGTCGGCGGGCTTTGTCATCGTCCGCAAGCCCGGCAAACTTCCGCACACGCGCATCAGCCAAAGCTACGATCTGGAATACGGCAAGGATGCCCTGGAAATGCACGCCGACGCCATCGTCAAGGGCCAGCGTGTGCTGGTGGTGGACGACCTGCTGGCCACCGGCGGCACCATGAAAGCCTGCTGCGACCTGGTGCAACGCCTCGGCGGAGAACTGTCCGGCATCGCGGTGCTCATCGAACTGGCCGGTCTTCACGGAAGCGACAAGCTCGGACCCACCGGCGTGCATTCGGTGCTGCGGTATGAGTAAACACCCGCGCCGGCCATTGCCTCGGAAGGTCATCCACCAAAAAAGTCTTGCCATTTGTGACGCGGAAGCGCGATGAAACGCCCTCCAACACCGCGCTGGCCGCCAGGTATCCGCTGCGCACCGCGCCTTCCATCGTCGCCGGCCATCCCGTGAGGGTGTAATCACCGGCCAGGTAGAGGTTCTCAATGCCGCCCGCTGGCGGGGCCTGCCGGGGACGCAGGCGGTCGATGCCTGGGAGCGGGGAGAACGTCGCGCGCTTTTCGATGACGATCACGCCGCGCAATAGCTTTGCCTCCCGCGCCTGCGGGAAGACCGCGCGGATCTGCCGCTCGAATTGCCGCAGCGCCTCCTCGCGCGGCACATCCACCCATTCGCGGGCCGCGCTGATCACGCCATGCACGGCCTTTCCCTCTTCATCTTTTTTGAAAAGCCACTGCAACGGTCCCTGCAAAAAGGCGGTGTGTTTGTCATGCAGCACCGGGCGATCAAACCACAAATGCGCCCCCAAAATCGGCACGCTTTGCAGCTCGCCAAGATGCGCGAACCGCTCGTCCGCGCTGGCCAGTTCCTCGGGAATCCAGCGCATCACCGCGTGATAGTTGGTTGCCAACACGACGGCATCGGCAGGCAGAAACTCTCCGCCGGCCAACTCAACGCCGACCGCGCTTTTCCCCGCGAATCGAATCTTGCCCGCCCGTGTCGCCAGCCGCACGTCCCGGCACGGAACGTCGGCATACAGTTCTCCCAGCGGACCGTTCGGCAATCCAATCACATAACCGCGGGCATTTGAAAGCAAGGCGTCCTGGAATACCTGAATGGCGTAAGCCGCGCTGGCCTTGCGGCAATCTTCGTTCAAGGAGCCGACGAGGATCGGATCGTATAGCTTTTCCACCAGGGCCTGCGATTGGCCGTGCTTGTCGAGCCATTGGCCAAATGAAGTATCGGACAGCGCGAGCCGGCCGCTGGTCCCCAACCGCATCATGGCGAGCATCGCCCTGGAAGCCGCGATTCGCTCTCTTAATGTGAGCGCGCCAAAGCGCGCCATCGAGAATCCCAGATGCAGCGGCGCCGGCAATCCGCGCATGCCGGCAAGCTGGTGCCGGCGGCCTTGCGGATCCACGAAATGAACCGTTCGCTCGTAACCAATGAGATGCGCCACGCCCAGCCGGCGATAAAAGTCCAGCAGGTTTGTGCAGCAGCCGAGCAATACATGCTGGCAATTGTCCAGCACCTCGCCGGTTTGCGGATCTTCAAACGAGCTGGCGCGGCCGCCCAGGGCCTTGCGCGATTCGATGAGAGTGACCGCCGCCCCTGCGGACTCCAGCACCACCGCCGCCGCCATCCCCGCCAGCCCACCGCCAACGATCACCACCCGCGGCGCGGCACTGGAAATGCCAGCGGGATTTCTCGGCTCGGCAGCAAAAGACGCCATCATGCCGCAAGAATATCCAACCCGTCCGGCCAGTTCCACCGCGAGAGCGGGCGATGGGAGTCGAACCCACAACAGCCAGCTTGGAAGGCTGGCGCTCTGCCATTGAGCTACGCCCGCGTTAGCATCAGGGATTATCCTACTCAACCCGCGCTCAAAGGCAATGGTCGCCGTTGCAGGGAAAGTCGCTATTCAAGAAGCCGTTTGATCCGCTGGAGGTATCGCAGATCGCCGCATCGCTCAGCGAAAAATGGGCGCTCAAACGCAAGGCCCTGATCAAGATGAACGAACTGGAAAGCATGGTGGAGCAGCGCACCACAGAGCTGGTGCATGCCGCCCTCCACGACCGGCTCACCGGTCTGCCGAATCGCGCGCTGCTACAGGATCGGATCAACCAGGCGATCAATCGGCGGGTGCGCAGTCCCGAGTCTCATTTTGCGTTGTTCTTTCTGGATTTCGACCGGTTCAAGCTCGTCAATGACAGCCTGGGCCACGAAATCGGCGACGAACTGCTCAAAGAAGTTGCGATAAGGCTTTCCCATACGATGCGCGCGGCCGACTCGGTGGGCCGAAGCCAAACTTCCACCGCCGCGCGGCTCGGCGGCGATGAATTCGTGGTTTTGGCCCAGGACTTGAAAGAACCTGCCGACGCGGCTCGAATCGCCGCGCGACTGCTCGAAGTACTGTGCCAACCCTACGAACTCATGGGTCATACGGTCACGAGCACCGTGAGCATCGGCATCACCACCAGCGCGCTGGATTACAAAAACGCCGACGAGGTGTTGCGCGATGCCGACACCGCCATGTATCACGCGAAGGCGGCCGGCAAGGCCCGATATGCGCTGTTCGACCGCGTGATGCACGAGCAGGTCGCGGTCCGCCTGGAATTGGAAAACGATCTGCGCCACGCGGTCGAGCGAAACGAGCTGGTATTGCACTATCAGCCCATCGTGTCGCTTTGCGATGGGCGTGCGGATCTATATGGACGACTTCGGGACCGGCTACTCATCTCTGAGTTGCCTCCATCAGCTTCCGCTGACCGGCATCAAAATCGACAAAAGCTTCGTGCAGAGCCTTGGCGAACGGCGCGACTATGCCGCCGTCATCTGCGCGATTGTCACATTGGCCAGGAATTTGGGCATGTCTCTTGTGGCCGAAGGGATCGAGACCGCGGACCAGGCCGCGATGCTGCAAACGATGGAATGCAACAAGGCTCAGGGGTACTTCTTCAGCCCGCCCATGGATGCCACGGCCGCGACCGCGTATATCGAAAAATACCACCTCAACGTCGGGCCGTTTTCCCTGGCATCGTAGCCGCGCCGATGTGCGGGCCGGCCGAATTCGCGCGGTCGGCGCATGGGCGCGAAATTTCCACCGTTGGTTTGCCATGCGCCGCACCTTATGCTGGCAGGCGGCCAATATGTGGAACGACACATCGCTTCATTCGCTTCTCACCCGCGTCGCCCGGCGCGAGCAGACGGTCGAGGAGGCATGCGCGGCGCTGGGGGCGCTGCCGTTTGAGGATATCGAGTTTGCCAAGATCGATCATCACCGCCAGATGCGGCGGGGATGTGCCGAGGTGATTTATTGCGCCGGGAAAACGCCGGCGCAGACCGCGGAAATTTTTGCGCGTCTTGCGGCGCGGGGGCCGCGGGTGCTGGGAACGCGGGCGACGCCGGCACATTATGAGGCGGCGCGGGCGCAGGTTGCGGACGCCTGCTTTGATGAGATTGCCGGCGCGATCTGGCTCGATCGGCTGCCCGATGCGCCGCGGCGCAAAGGTGTGGTATTATTGTCGGCGGGCACGAGCGATCTGCCGGTGGCGCGGGAGGCGGCGCTGACGCTGGATCTCATGGGCGAGGTGCCGCTGTGCATTCATGATGTCGGCGTCGCGGGCTTGCAGCGGCTGCTGCATCATCTTCCGCAACTGCGCGGCGCCAATGTCGTCATTGTGGTGGCGGGGATGGAGGGCGCGCTGCCGGGGGTTGTCGCGGGGTTGATTGATGCGCCGGTGATCGCGGTGCCAACCTCGGTGGGATATGGCGCGAGCTTCAATGGATTGGCGGCGTTGCTCGGGATGCTTAACAGTTGTTCGCCGGGCGTTGCGGTGGTGAACATCGACAATGGGTACGGCGCCGGGCACATGGCAGCGGCAATCAACGCAAAGGCCAGCGCGGGGGACCAAAATGAATCCGAGTGAGCCGATTCCAGCGCCGCCGGCTGCTAAGCTACAGCGCCTGCGCGAAATCATCCGCGCCTGCAGTTCATTGCTCGTGGCTTACTCCGGCGGCGTGGACAGCGCGCTTGTCGCGCTGATCGCGCATCAGGAACTGGGGGAGCGGTCGCAGGCGTGCCTGGGCGTTTCTCCAAGTTTGCCGCGCCGGGAGATGCGGCATGCCGTTAAGCTGGCCGAGCAGATGGGGGTTGTCTGCCGGCTCGTGAACACGCTTGAAGGCGACGATGCCCGCTATGCCGCCAACGGGGCGGACCGCTGTTTCTTTTGCAAATCCGAGCTGTTTGGACGACTCATTGCGCTGGCGCGGGACGAGGGTTGGTCGGCGGTGGCGGATGGGGTGCATGCGGAGGATATTTCTGATCATCACAACGGCATCGCCGCCGCCCGCCGGCTTGGCGTGCGATCGCCCCTGCTCGAGGCGGGCCTCGTGAAGCAGGATGTGCGCGATCTGGCCCGGCATCTGGGGCTTGCGGCGTGGGATAAGCCGGCCACGGCGTGCCTGGCGTCGCGCGTGCCGACGGGGGTTGCGATCACTCCCGAGTTGCTCGGGCAGATTGATGCCGCCGAGGATGTGCTTTTCGATCTGGGCTTCACGCAGTTTCGCGTTCGGCATCACGGGCAGCTCGCCCGCGTCGAACTTTCCGCTCAAGACCTGTCCCGCGCCATCGAGCTTCGGGAAGCGATCGTCGCCGGCGTGCGAGCGGCAGGCTATCGCTTTGTCGCCCTCGATCTGGAGCCGTTTCGCAGCGGGTCGCTGGCGACGCAGCCGGCGCGGCAACTGGTGACACTGCCGATCCGCGGGCACAAACAATAGCGATTCGCGATCAGGTGCTGTTGCGCGTGATCAGGTTCGGCGGCGGACATAAGTACGCAGGAACTGCGGGGGGCGCGCCGCCAGGAATCGCAAACCTTGATTGTGACACGGGCGTCCCGCCCGTGCGCGTGAGCGTCGCACGCAAATTGCGTCGATCTCTCGATTATCCAGCCAATCCGCACGGGCGGGACGCCCGTGTCACGTCAAAACATTTGCACACCCGCTCGGCGCATCCTCGTATTTCAACGCTCCGGCCGGTTCAAGCGCGAATAATACTTTCCGCCAGCCGGCGATATGATCTCCGCATGAAGTTCGGGCGCATCAAGCGGCAGCACGGGCGCGTCGGGGGGCTCGATGACATCCTCAACCGCATCGTCGCGGAATGTCCGCACGTTTCGCGCATCGTCCCGGGCCGCATCAAGGTGCGCCGCGGAAAGACGCCGCCATCGTTCCGCGTGCAGTACCCTACGTCCGCCGGGTTGAAATGCTTGTATAACGGAACGGGAACCGTGCAGGAGGTTTTTCTCATTTGCAACGATGCCGCCGAAGCGCGGGCGTGGTTGATTGAGTCGGGCATTGTATAGTATGTCGTTTATGGAACCGCTGAGAATTGGAAATATTCAGCTTGCCACGAATCTGCTGCTGGCGCCGATCGCCGGGTATTGCGACGTGAGTTTTCGGCTGGTGGCGCGGTCGTGCGGGGGCGTGGGGATGGCGTGTACCGACCTGCTGTGCCCCGAAGGCGTGCTGCGCGAAACCAAGCGCAGCATGGAACTGGCCGCGACGTGCCCCGAGGATTCGCCGTTGTGCATGCAGTTGTACGGCGGCGACCCCGATCGCCTCTGCGAAGCCGCCCGCTGGGCCGAGGACCGCGGCGCGCATGTCATCGACATCAACATGGGCTGCCCCGTGGATAAAATCACCAAGCGCGACGGCGGCAGCAAATTGCTCTGCGACCCGGATCGCACCCTGCGCATCGTTGACAAGATCGCCGCCGTGCTACACCACACGCCGCTCACCGCCAAGCTGCGGCTGGGGTGGGATGATACCTGCCTGGTCGCCCCGACCCTGGCCAGCCGCCTTGAAAGCGCCGGCATTCAGCTCATCACCATCCATGGCCGTACCACCCAAATGAAGTTTTCCGGCTCCGCCCGCCTTGACGGCATCGCCAGCGTGGTGTCGGCGGTGAAGCGCATCCCCGTCGTCGGCAACGGCGACATCCGCACCCCCCAGGACGCCCGCCGAATGATCGACGCCACCGGCTGCGCCGGCGTCATGATCGGCCGCGGAGCGCTGTCCATGCCCTGGATTTTCCGCGACACCTGGAGTTATCTCACCACCGGGCTGGTTCCTCACGCGCCCAGCATCGAGCAAAAATGCCAGCTCATGCGCGACCACTTCGAGCACCTTCGGCGATTCCGCAACGAGCGATGTGCCGTGCTGGAGTTCCGCAAGCGGGTGAGTTGGTATGCTAAACAGATGAACCCGTGCCGGGCGCTGCGTGACCCGATGCGCGAGATTGATTCCCCGGCTGATTTTCACGCCACCGTGGATCGATTTCTCGACTGGCGGCACCAGTACGATGACGATCTGCGGGCGGGAAGGGTGGCGCCGGAGCAGGAAGCGGAATTTGTGGAAGCCGCGTGAGACGCCGTGCCGAGGAATGAAATGATTTGTTCAATTTCAAACCTTCAAATTCCGCGCGATCCGCCCAAATGCCGATTCCCAGTCTCCAACACGCTCCTGGCGATATAATCACATCGGCGGATACCACGGGCTGTCGTCCCGGCCCAGCATCCAGCGCCATTGGCGAGCCGCCGGCGTGTTACACTTCGTTAATGCCGTTCGGCACGGCGATTGATGGCGGGGCGGCGATCCTAACAAAAGCCGTATTGCGCTGGCGGCGGGTTCGTGGCACGATCCGGGACGATGGAACAGGAA